>JAMOAD010000265.1 GCA_023621955.1 Acidobacteriota bacterium | reverse complement strand
GACCGTTGCGGTTTTCCTTTTTCTATCCCTTTCCCTTCTCTGTCCGGCCGAGGAGATTCGAAAGTATACCAACAAGATCGGGATGGAGTTCTCCTACATCCCCCTTGGACAATTCGACATGGGTTCCACCTCTCCAGAAGCCGGATCCGATGAACAGCCTGTCCATAAGAGCACCATCACGAAGGGCTTCTGGATGGCTAAGCATGAAGTCACTCAGGGCTTATGGAAGCAGGTTATGGGAACGAACCCTTCGGAGAACAAGAAGGGCGACGATTATCCTGTGGAGAATGTCTCCTGGAAAGACGCTCAAAAGTTTCTCAAGAAGCTTGGCTCCATGACGGGAGAGAAGTACCGCCTTCCCACCGAAGCGGAGTGGGAATTCGCCGCCCGGGCCGGTTCCTCCAAGGAGAGGCCCGATGGTGTCGAGGACCAGGCATGGTTCTACAATAACTCCGAGAAGAGTACCCATCCCATTGGGAGTAAGGCTCCCAACTTCTGGGGGCTCTTCGATATGCTCGGCAACGTCATGGAGTGGTGTTCGGATTGGTACGGTCCCTACGGCAACGAAGCCTCCATGGACTCTCAAGGACCATCCTCGGGAAACGGCAAGGTGACCAGGGGTGGCTCTTTCCGGCATGGGCTCAAGTACATCCGCTTCGCCGCCCGGAGTTTCAGCGAGGCCGAGAGTTTCTCCTTCGATTTGGGGCTTCGGGTCTGTAAGGACCAGTAACCCTTGGGCTCGAGGGCTCGAGGACGGGGGCCTTCGTCCCTTCCGGCGGATGGGGAGGCTTGGTTACTCCTCCTCCCGAACCTTCAGACAGGAGGCCCAATCTTCGCCGCAGAGGAGACGGGCCCCTTGGGCGAAGTCTCTGGCCGACATGGCCTTCTTGCACTCGGGTTTGACTTGCGTGATTCTGAGCAGGGTTCCCTCCGCGCAGGAGAGGAGGATTCCCCTCTTGTCGATTTCCACAACCCTTGAGGGGGGGAGATCGCTTCTCTCGGTCTCTCCCAGAAGCTCACTGTTGGTCAGCTGGAGCCTCTTGCCCCTGAAAAGGGTATAGACCGAGGGCCAGGGGGTGAAGGCCCGAATCCTCCTGTGTACTTGAAGAGCCGTCCAGAGAGGGGATAAGAGCCCCTCCTCACGGCCGATCTTCCCGCAGAGGGTGATCCCTTCCCTGGGTTGCTCCACCGGGGAGAGATTCTCGATCCTGTCGACTACCGAGAGGGTCTCTTCCGCGCCGATTTCGGCCAGGGAGATCCGTAGCTCTTCGGCGAAGTCGTCCTTCCCAAGCGGGAGAACTCTCTTGCAGAAGAGAGGGCCCGCGTCCAACTCCTTAACCAACCTCATGACGGTGACCCCTGTCTCGGCGTCGCCGTTCAGAACGGCGCTCTCCACGGGGGAGGCTCCACGCCAGCGGGGAAGGAGGGAGAAGTGGAGGTTGAGGGTTCCCCATCGGGGGTGGTCGAGAAGGGAGGTGGGGATCATCTTGCCGTAAGAGACGACGACACCGATGTCAAGCTCCTCGTCCAGGTAGTGGTGGCGGAACTCCTCGTCCAGCCTCTCCGGGGTGAAAACTCTGGGAATTCCCAGGGAGAGAGCCGCCTCCTTGACCGGGGAGGGCGTGAGACGGCAACCGCGGCCGCAGGGTTTGTCGGGGGAGGTGACCACCGAAAGGATCCGGTGGTGGGAGGCCAGGGTCATCAGGGCTGGAATCGCGTCGACCGAGCTCCCCCAGAAGGAGATCCGCTTCACCAATGCTCCTCGAGCCGTTTCTTCTTGAGCTTCTTGTAAAGAAAAGACCTCTTGAGGGGTGAGAGGCGGTCGAGGAAGAGGTTTCCGATGAGGTGATCGTACTCGTGTTGCAGAACCCTTGCCAGGTAGCCCTCGGCTTCGATCTGCGCGGGGTTGCCGTCCAGATCGGTTCCTCGGAAGATGACCCGCGCCGCCCTCTTGACCGGTTCCGTGACCCCGGGGACGCTGATACAGCCTTCCTCCTCTGTGGCGGAGCCGACGGAGGAGACGGGTTCCGGGTTGATGAGGATCAGACGGCCCGAGCTCACTTGGCTGAGCGCCAGGTCGACGATGAAAAATTTTTGAGATATGCCGACTTGGTTGGCCGCCAGACCGACGCCTTTGTTGACGTACATGGTGTAGAACATCTTGGCGATCGTCTCCCTCAAGGCTCCGTCGATATCGGTCACCAAAGGTGTCGGGATGCGGAGAACCTCGTCGC
Organism: Acidobacteriota bacterium; assembly: GCA_023621955.1. Classification (GTDB taxonomy): domain Bacteria; phylum Acidobacteriota; class Aminicenantia; order JAMOAD01; family JAMOAD01; genus JAMOAD01. The sequence continues at coordinate 3,450 of JAMOAD010000265.1, read as the reverse complement.
CGACTCTGCAGATCTTCAAGTTCTCTTGGATCGGTTCCAGGGTTTTGGCGGATCTTCAAGTTCTCTTGGATCGGTTCCAGGGTTTTGGCGAAGGGAAGGATCATCGTGCTCATCTTAACCTCGCAGGGAATCCATTCTATATCAGGGGGAGGTCAAAGTCAAACTCGCCTCTTGAGGAGTGCCGCCAAGGCGGCGCTCAAGAGTACGAATCCGAGCAGAAGGAGGGTCGAGCGGGAGAGGGCCAGGGAGTTGAGGAGGGCGGCGGTTCCGGCCAGGAGGGTGAGGGTCCCCAGGAAGATGACCGTGGCGAAGGGGCCCATCCGATCGCGGTAGAAGTAGGAGAGGTGGTGAGGCGAACCCCGCCAGGGGGGAATCTTCAGGAAGATTCTCCGCAGGGAGGTGGTCGTGATCTCCAGGAGGGGGACCATGAGGATGATCAGGGGGTTGAGCAACCCCAAGTCGGTCTTGGCCGTGTAGTCCAGGGCGAAGCAGAGGACGCCGACGGTGTAGCCGATCAGCATGCTCCCGGAATCGCCGAGGAAGATCTTCGCCCGGGGAAAGTTGTAGGGGAGAAACCCGAGGAGGGCTCCGAAGAAGGAGGAAGAGAGACAGAGGAGGGAGTCGTTTCCCTGGAGGGCGGAGAAGAGGAGCAGGGGGGCGAGGGAGGCGAGGCCGATGGTGGCCGCTAAGCCGTCCATGATGTCCAGGAAGTTGAAGGCGTTGATGATGGTCAGGAGCCAGAGGAAGGTGAGAAGGTAGTTGGCCCAGAGGGGGAGGATGGCGATGGTGATGTGAACCCCTCCCCTGATGACGACGAAGACCGTCAGAAACTGGAGAAAAAACTTCAACTTCGGCGAGAGGGCCTTCATGTCGTCGACGAAGCCGATGGTGACGATCATGGCGGCTCCGAGAAAGAAGGCCGAGGAGAAGGCGTCCAGCTTGAGGATGAGGGAGAGGGAGAAGAGGAGCGCCAGAAAGATCGCCATTCCTCCCAGGTAGGGGGTCGGCTCCCTATGCCGTTTGAGGTTCTGATCGGGTCTGTCCAGGATGTTCAGAGAGACGGCGGCCCTCATCATCAACGGCACTACGTAGAATGAGATCAGAAAGGCGAGAACGGAGGAGGAGAGAGCGGTGAAGATCGAGCTGCTATCCATGGTGTCTCCTTTTCAGAAAGGCTCTTTTGAAGAGGGAGCGCTCCTTCCAGAGTCTCCATCCTTGAGAAGGGTGCGAAAGAAGGGTGAACAGGAGGGGGAGGTCTCGGAGTAGGAGGAAGGGAAGAGCCTTGAAAACTTCTCTCCTCGAGGCGTTTTTGAGAAGGGTGAGGTAACGGTTTTTCACGAGGTGGTAACGGAGTTCCAGGGGGCGTCTGAAGAAGAGTCCCACCTTCTTTCCCGGAGAGAGGGTTCCGGAACGGCTGTGGAAGGCGATGGCCTCAGGGACATAACGGGCCTTCCATCCCCTCCTCTGGGCTCTCCAACCGAGGTCGATGTCGTCGAAGAACATGAAGAAATCTTCGTCCAGATACTCTCCCTGAAAGGCGATCTCCTGGAGCATCTCCCTCCTGTAGAAGGCGACGGCGCCGCAGACTGAGAAGATCTCCCTCCCGTCTTCCTTGAGGGAACCCCAGGGAACGTTGTAGCCTCTCTCTTTGGGGTAGAGGGAGCGGGAGAGGTACTGTCCCAGGGAGTCTACGGTGGTTCCGTCGAAGCGAAGGATCCTTCCCGAGACCATGCCGATCCGGGGATGGTCCGCGAAGCCTTCCAGGGCCGCTCGACAGAAATTCTTGTCCAGCCGGGTGTCCTGGTTGAGCAATAGGACGAACTCCCCCGGAGCTTCCCGGAGTCCCCTGTTGGCGGCGGCGCAGTAGCCCCGGTTGCAGTTCTCGAAAAGAAGCCTCGTCGGAAAGGGAAGAGAAGAGAGGAGCGAAGTGAGGAGCTCCCGAGAGCCGTCGGCAGAGAGGTTGTCCACGACGATGAGCTCGGCGGGGTGGAGAGTCTGGGCGGCCAAGCTCTTTATGAGCGGTTCCAGGAAGGGGAGACCGTTGTAGACAACGACGACGATGGAGAAAGGTGGCTTCAAAAGGACCTCCCCAAGCGAAGGTAGACTCTCCCCTGCGAAAGATCGCCGTACTTGAGGGGGAAGGCGGCCCCCAGAGAGAGGCTCATCCTGAGGAGGGCCTGGACCGCGAAGCTCCCCTGAAGTTCCACGCCCAGGGAAACGGGAGAGAGGGACCTCTTGTCGATCTCCCTCAACCAGGTGATGTCGGAGTAGACGGTCACGCCTACCTGGGAGAAGAGAAGGGGAAAGTGGGAGAGGCCCCTCTCAACGGTGGCGATAGGGAGGGTTACTTCCGTGGAGAGGGAGAGAAAACGGTCGCTGTAGAAGGACCCTTCGGAGTAGCCTCTCTGGAGGGCCAGGGAGGAGTGGCCGAAGTCGGCGTACTCTTCGAAGGAGTGGCTTCCCCCGACGGGGAGAAGACGACGGGCCTCTCCGGTGGTTGTGAAGGCCAGGAGCCTTGCGGAGAGAACCCCCGGAGTCGCCGGCAATGGAGAGGCTAAGCGAAGCTCTCCGAAGAACTCGTTGAAGGAGTAGTCGCTTCCCCAGGAGCGTAGGTTGCGACGCAATCCGCCTCCCATTAAGATTCCCCCGAGGGACCTCAGGGAGTTGGTCGAATTCCTCCGAGTGTCGAAGAAGAGAGTGGATTCCCATCCTGAGAGGGTATATCCCAAGGGTGTGTTGTCAACGCTCTCCCTATGGTAGAGGAGGGAGAACCGGAAAGGCTGTTCCAGTCGTCCCCAGGTATAGAAGGCCCCCCCCTTGATCTCCCTGGTTGTGAAGGAGCCAAGGCGACCGTTACGGGAGGGAACCTCGTCGTAACTGAAGAAGAGAGGAAAGAGGCCCGGGTTGTGGGAGAGGGCGAAGAAGAGGGCGGGACGGGAGGGGAAATCAGGAGTCGCCATGACGCTTCCTGTCCAAAAGGTCTTTTCCGTCGGGTCCGTCGCGTAGGTCATGGCCCCGAAGTAGTAGCGGTCGTAGGAATCTCGAAAGGCGGGCATCCAGAAGGTCGGCTTCATGTAACGGATTCTGCGGGCCGGGGAGACCGTTCCTTCCACCGGGGGAGGCTCTCTCCTGTGGAGTTCCTCTTCGGGGTAAGAGACCGGAACCTCTTCTCCCGGAGGGGGTTCGACGATCTCTTCTCCCTCCCCCCAAAGGAGGGCCGATCGGTACCTCTTCTGAAAGGGGGCGAAACCGTTCAGGACCGTGGGAATTCTTTCGACCAGGAAGAACCCTTTTCCGGGACGGTAGGCAAAGACCTCCTGCCCCGATGGCCCTTCGCTGAGAAAAAAGAGGCCCCCCCCGTTCCAGAGGAGAAACTTCTCCTGAAGAGAGTTTCTTGTGAGCCTGCAAGGTTGGGGCGAGCCCGAAAGGGGGAGGGTGAAGATATCCCAG
>JAMOAD010000311.1 GCA_023621955.1 Acidobacteriota bacterium | reverse complement strand
CGTTCCTTGAGGCGTCCGTCAGGGTAGTCGACGACCCAGTTGTCTTCAAAGGCCCAGTCGCTCTCTTCCAAGGGGTTCAGGCCCCTCAGAAGCTCCAAGGGGTTTTCTTTCTCGGTAAACTCGATCTTGACTTCTCGTTCGATCATTGGGTTCGCTCCAGGAGAAAGGGGATAAGCGCGTTCAGGCCCGTTCTGAAGGGTGTGTCCGGGAGGGAGAGGAGCAGGGCCTGGGCCTCTTGGCCGATCCGGTTCGCGTAGAGGAGGCTCTCCTCCAGGCCGAGCCTTCGAACCTCCCTATGGAGGTGGAGGAGGGCCTTCTCGTCACCGTTCTGAAAGAAGCCTTCCGCTTGGGCCGTCAGGGAGGGCTCTTTGCGAAGGGCCAGAATCAGGGGGAGAGTGACGGTTCCCTCCCTCAGGTCGTTCATCACCGGTTTTCCGAAAGAACCGCTGTCGGAGGTGATGTCCAGGAGATCGTCCACCAGCTGAAAGAGAATCCCGACCAGGGTCCCCAGCCGTTCCAAGGCCTCCCCTCTCTCCGGGGCGACCTGAGAGAGGTGAGCGGCCATCTGGGCGGCCAGGAGGAAGAGGGAGCCGGTCTTGCGGGTGATGATCTCACCGTACTCTCCGGGTGAGAGCCTCAGGTTCCTGTGGTTACGGATCTCCTGAACCTCACCGAGGAGCATCTCCTCTCCCCTCTGGTTCAGGAGCTGCAGAAGCTTAAGGTCGCCTTTGGAGAGGGCCAGCTTCTGTGTGGCCCACATGAGGAAGTCCCCCAGGAAGACCGCCGTCTGGTTCCCGTAGGAGTTGTTGAAGGAGGCCATTCCCCGCCTCTGGTCGGAGTGGTCGATGATGTCGTCGTGGATCAGGCTGGAGGCGTGAAGAAGCTCCAGGATGAGCCCGTAGTCGGCGAGGTCCGGGCGGGATGCGCCCAGGGAGCCTGAGAGGAGGAAGAAGAAGAGCGGCCTGATCCGTTTTCCCGAGGCGAGGAAGCTCTCTTGGAAGTAAGAGCTGAGCTCGGTGTTCTTCAGGATTCCCAGGAGCTCCTTCTCCATCTCCGAGAGGAGAGAGGCGACCGGGGCCTCCGCTTCCCTGGGGATGGAGGAGCCCTTCATGGACGCCCCTCCCGGTACCGTGCGGGACCCTCCAGGTAGAAGTCTCCGCCATGGAGGTCGTTGATGACCGTCAGCGGAAAGTCCCGGACCTTGAAGAGATAAACCGCTTCGGGGCCGAGTTCGGGGAAGGCCACCACCTCCATGGAGAGGATCGAGAGGGAGAGCAGGGCTGCTCCTCCCCCGAGGGCGGCCATGTAGAGGCACTGGTGGAGAAGTTGAGCCTCCTTGACCCGGGGGGACCGGGGCCCTTTCCCGATGGTCGCCTTGACCCCCAGGGAGTAGAGGAGGGGGGCGTAGGGGTCCATCCTCCCCGAGGTTGTCGGGCCCACCGATCCCACATGGCGGTGGGGGGGCTTCGGCGTGGGGCCGGCGTAGAAGAGGACCGCTCCCTTCAGGGGAAAGGGGAGGGGAAGTCCCCGGTCGATAGCCTCCTGAATCCGCTTATGGGCGAGGTCGCGGGCGGTGTAGATGTCGCCGGTGAGCAGGACCTGATCGCCGGCGCGTAGGGGCGCCATCTCCTCATCTTTCAGAGGGGTCGTGAGCCTGTAGGGAAGGATCAAAATTCCACCCCCTTGCGGGCCTGGAGGCCCTCGGTGTAGTAGTGTTTGACCTCCCTCATCTCCGTGACGAGATCCGCCTCTTCGATGAAGGAATCCGGAGCGTAACGGCCTGTTACGACGAGTTCCACGTTGGGTGGTCTTCTCTTCAACAGCTCCAGAACCTCCGCTTCCGGGAGGAGGCGAAAGTGGACGGAGACGTTGAGCTCATCCAGGACGACTAAGTCGAACTCTCCGGAGAAAAGGGCCTCCCGGGAACGGTCAAGCCCCCTTCGGGCGGCTTCGATCTGTTGGGGTGGAAGCGGGTCGGCGGGATGACAGAATTCGGGGAGGCCGAAGCTTTCGACGACCACTCTTCCCGGGAAGTTCCGCAGGGCCTCGATCTCACTGTAGCCTCCGGCTTTCAGAAATTGGCCGAAAAAGACACGCCATCCCGCTCCGAGGGCCCGAAGGGAGAGCCCTAAGGCGGCGGTGGTCTTCCCCTTTCCGTTCCCCGTATAGATCTGTAAACGTCTCTGTTCTTGAGGGGGCGTCGACACTCTACTCTCTCTTATGGCCACATTCCGGACAAAACTTGCTCCCCTGGGGGATCTTCTTCTTGCAGGAGGGGCATTTCTCGTCCCCGTAGACTTTGGCTCCGCATGCCGGACAGAACTTGACGTTGCCGGAGAGGGGCTCGCCGCAACCGGGGCAGGTGGCACGCAGGGATTCACGCCAGTGTTCCGTGGCAAGGTGCTTGTCCTCCTCAGCCATGGCCGCGTGTGCCCAGACCTCCTCCACCGAACGGGAGGATTGGGCCGCGGCCATCTCGACGCCTAAATCGGGAGCACACTCTTTGCAGAGACCCTTCTTGGTGTTCCAACAATGGGCGCGGCACACCCAAGTCGAACAACGGGGGCATTGAACGAAGTTGGGTTTTAGCTCCTGAAGGGCCTCCTTGTAGGCCGAGTCTCGAGCCTTCTTCCAAGCAGCGGATCCGATCCTTTCGCTCAGATCGGCGGCGTTTCCGAAAAGTCCTCCGAAGAGGCTGTTGGCCGCGTCCAGGACTCCCGAGACTCGGCCGGCCATGTACCCCTTGAATTCGGTCCGGAAGCCGGCTCCGCAACGGCCGCATTGGGCTTCGAATTGAAACCCGTCGCCTGTGCTCAGATCGTTGATGGTGTCGATGGATTCCATGGTTCCCCTCTCTCTTCTCAGAAATGGCTTTTATTATAGCACATCCTTCCCGGGGGTCGAAGGGGCCCCCTCTTGCCCACGTTGACCTCACCACGGCCCTGGGCTACAATGGTCTCTCTTGGAGATCGTCGGCGGTTGAACCTGGAGGAGAGGAGAAGAATGGACAAGAGAGACGGAGGGAACGGCCCTTTCAGGGGAGAGGAGTCTACTTCCCTTTGGGGAGAGGTCCCTCGAGAGTTTTCCGAACTTCTTCCCACCTCTCTAGCCGGGAGGCTCCTGAACGGGAAGGTGATCCCCTGGTCCGGACCCTGGGAGAGGGTTCTCTCTCCCCTTCTCTTCCAAGAGAGGGGGGAGGTGGAGGTGGGACGCTACCCCTTGTTGGGGGAGAGAGAGGCGGCCGAAGCGCTGGCCTCCTCGGTCGCCGCCTTCGAAGGGGGAAGGGGGGAGTGGCCCCGGACACCACCCCGGGAGAGGGCCGAAAGGGTGGAGCACTTCCTCCGCCGAATGCGGGAGAAGAGGGAGACTCTTGCCCGCCTCCTCTCTTGGGAGATCGCCAAGCCCTACGGGGACGCTCTCAAAGAGGT
>JAMOAD010000197.1 GCA_023621955.1 Acidobacteriota bacterium | reverse complement strand
GACACCGGCCATCCTCAACAGCCTGTCGTAATCCTCAAGCACCGTTTCAGGACGGCTCTTCAAAACGGCAACAACCGGTTTCGCCATGGTCTCTCCCCTCTGGATCCTCTTCAGTCTCTTTGGATTCCCAGATCGTCCAGAGTCAGGAGCGGAACGAAGGGAACGCCCAGAGCTTCGATCTTCTCCCTCCCACCCTCCTGGCGGTCCAGGACGGCGCAGACACCGACGACCCTTCCCCCCTGACGTTCGACGGCCTCAAACCCCTTGAGCAGAGAACCGGCGGTGGTGATCACATCGTCCACAAGGACGACCCTCATCCCCTTCTGAAAATTTCCCTCGATCTCCTTCCCTCGGCCGTGGTCCTTGGCCTCTTTCCTGATGATGAAGGCGGGAAGGCTTCCCCCTTTCAGATGGCTCACCAAGGCTACCGAGGTGACGATGGGGTCGGCTCCGATGGAGTAGCCACCCACCGCATCGGGTGACCAGGGCTGAAGGGCTTCATAAACCATTTGACCGATGATGTAGGCGGATTCGGGGAAGAGTGTAGAGATCCGGGCGTCTATGTAGTAGGGGGATTTCTTCCCCGAGGCCAAGGTAAAATCGCCCCAGAATACGGATTTTTCCAGAATCAACTCCTTCAAACGCTCTTTCATGGCGCCTCCGTCAGTTTAGGCCGAAACCCTTCCGGCTTGAGGGTCTCCCAAGCGGGAAGGATCTCCCGAACAAAGTCCAGGGCCTGCCTGAGGTCCTCCTCGGAGAACTGGGGGCCCGCTTCCGAAGAGGTGGGACCCTTCCGGTTCAATTCCACCACACCCAGCCTCTTCCCATGGGAGATTGCGGGGATGATGAGCATCTTCTGTATGGGCTGGTTGGGCCGGATGGGGTTCTTCACCATTTCGAAAATCGAAGAGTAGCGGTCCTTCTTCATGGTGTTGACCACCCTGGCCTTGGCGGTACGAAGGCTCTCGACGGCCAAGGAATCGAAGGAGCTCATCGGGAGTATTCCGGCGTTGCGTAGATAATCGGGCTTACCGAAGTAGAGAAGCTCCTCCTTCTTGTCGGTGACTAAGAGGGAGACCTCATCGGGGTAGAGGGAGAAGATTCGGGACAAGGCCTCGGCCACAGCGGTCAGGAACTCTTCGAAGCGCTTCTCATCGGCTCCGCCGCCCTGTAACAGGCGGTCGCACAGGGTTTTCGTTTCGGCGAGAATGTCTTTAAAGGGTTTTTCTTCCATGGGTTACTCTCCGGAGATTCTTTCAGGGATAGTGTAAAGGAAAAGGAGGCGAATTTCAAGAGTCCCGCCTTGGCTCCGGATTGACAGAAAGGCCGAAAAAGTCTACTTTATAGTGTATACGCTGTTTATCCTAGGAGGTAGCATGCAACCCCTTACTATCGGAATCATCGGCGGAAGCGGTTTTTACGCCATTGAAGGCTTTCAACTCGAAGAAGAGAAGACCCTCTCCACACCCTTCGGCGATCCCTCCGACCCCTATGTAATCGGGTCCCTCGGAGGCCACCGTGTCGCCTTCCTCTCCCGTCACGGTCGGGGTCACCGTTTCTCCCCCTCTGAAGTCAACTATAGGGCCAACATCTACGGCTTTAAGACCCTTGGAATAAAACGGGTTCTCTCGGTTTCCGCAGTGGGCTCCTTGAAAGAGGAGCTGAAACCTCGGGACGCCGTCTTCATCGATCAGTTTTTCGACCGCACCTTCAAGCGGGAGAGCTCCTACTTCGGCGAGGGGATCATCGCCCACGCCAGTATGGCCGAGCCCATCTGCTCCAGGCTTCAGGAGACCCTCTACAAAGCCGCCCAAAGCCTCAACCTTCCCTCCCACAAGGGGGGAACCTATGTCAACATAGAGGGACCCCACTTCTCCACAAAAGCGGAATCCAACTTCTACCGTAGCTGTGGCTTCGATGTCATCGGCATGACCAACGCCACGGAGGCGAAAGTCGCCAGGGAAGCGGGCCTTTGTTACGCCACCATGGCCCTGGTCACCGATTACGACTGCTGGAAAGACGAACACGTCACCGTAGAGATGGTGGTGGAAAACCTCCAGAGCAACATCCACAACGCTCAAGCCATCCTTAAGAAGGCTCTGCCGATGGTCGCCTCCCTCTCCGAGGATGGATGCCGCTGCGCGAAGGCCATGGAGAACGCGATCATCACCTCCCCTAACGCCATCCCCGAGGAGAGGGCGAAGAAGCTCTCCCTCCTTCTGGGAAAGTGAGGAGGAGAGAATGAGCCTCGTCATCGGATCCATCGCATTAGACACAATCGCCAACCGCCACGGTCGAAGGGAGAGGCTTGTGGGGGGTTCAACCCCCTATTTCGCCTACGCCGCTTCCCTCTTCGAGAAGCCCAAGATCATCGGGGTCATCGGGGAGGATTTCCCTGGGGAGATTCTCAGGGAGATGGAAGAGAAGGGGATGGACACCCGGGGAATCCTTCGGGAGAGAGGGAAGACCTTCTTCTGGGAAGGCGCCTACTCGGAGGACTTCCACAGCAGAGAGACGATCACCACGGAACTCAACGTCTTCGAAAGCTTCCGCCCCACCCTTCCCGAAGGGTACCAGGAGGAGAGGAACGTCTTCCTGGCCAACATCTCCCCCTCTCTCCAGAGGGATGTCCTCGATCAGCTCGGAAAGGATCGGTTCATCGTCATGGATACCATGAACCTCTGGATCAACACCGCCAGGAAAGACTTGGAAGAGGTCATCGGAAGGGTTAACGGCTTCATCCTCAACGACGAAGAGGCCTCCGGAATCACAGGTTGCCGTTACGTCATGGACGCTGCGGAGGCTCTGAAGAAGCGCGGCCCCGACTTCATCATCATCAAGAAGGGTGAGCACGGCTCTCTGCTCCTCACAAACCAGGGGTTCATCCTCCTTCCGGCCTTTCCCAAGAGAGAGGTTGTCGACCCCACAGGAGCCGGGGACAGTTATGCGGGCGCCCTCATGGGATACCTTCAGGAGGCCGGTGAGATCTCACCCCTCTCCCTCAAGAGGGCCATGGTTTACGGAACTATAGTCTCTTCCTTTACCCTTGAGGACTTCGGCCTGGAACGTCTCCGCCGGTTGACGCGTCAAGAGGTGGAGGAGCGTCGCAACCTCTACCTGGAGATGCTCTCCCTTTAAAGCCACCGTGAGCCCCCTTCGAAGACTCGACCTCTACGTTCTGAAGGAGGTTCTTCCCTTCTTCGGATTGGGGCTCTCCCTCTACACCTTCGCCCTTTTCACGACCCGCCTCTTCGACCTGATGGACTTGCTCATCTACAAGGGGGCCGCCCTGGGAGTGGTGATCAACCTCCTCTCCTATATGCTTCCGGAGATCCTCTCCCTCGCCATTCCCATGTCTCTCCTGCTCGGGGTGCTTCTGGGGATGAACAGGCTCTCCATGGATTCGGAGTACCTTGCCCTCCGCTCCCTGGGCATCAGCCTGGGAAGGCTTCTTCGACCAGTTCTCATCCTGGCCGCCCTCCTCTTCTGTTGTAACATCTACCTGACCTTCTCCGTGGTTCCACGGGCCAACTACTCCTTCACGACGAAGTACCTGGAGATCGCCTTCGTCAGCACGGAGAAGGAGATGGCCCCCCGAACCTTCCACACGACCCTTCCCTCCCTGACCCTCTACTTTCAAGATCGAACGGAGGACCAGAAGTGGAACCGTCTCTTCCTCTACGACACGGCAGAGGCGAAGAAGAACCGCCTTCTCCTGGCCGAGAGGGCCGATTACTACCTCAACAAGGAAGAGAAACAGGCCTACCTCCGTCTCTACAACGGGATGCTCCACCTCTACGACCTCGACGATCCCTCCCGCTACTCCACCTACCAGTTTTCCTACCTCATCCAGCCTCTTCCCACGGACCTGATCTTCCCCCAGGCGGTGATGCAGAAGAGGCGCTCACAACAGGGAATGGACGAGCTGACCCGCAACCTCACCAACAAGGCCTACCGGCAGAACAGACGGGCCCTCCTTTGCGAATGGAACCGGAGGTTGAGCCTCCCCTTCGCCAACTTCGTCTTTGCCCTTCTCGGGCTCGGACTCGGTTTGGCCGTCCGTAAAGGCGGTTTTTCCCTGAGCCTGGTGGTCGTCATCGTCTACTACACCCTCTTCTCCTGGGGCGAAAACTTCGCCCTCGACGGCTACCTCTCCCCATGGTTCGGCCTATGGGCCTCCAACGTCCTCTTCTTCGCCATCGGTCTCACCATCATCATCAGAGGGCATAAGATCTCCGGTTCCGGAAGGGGAGAGGGCCTGAAGAGGGGGGAGAAGAAAGAACGTTCCTCCTTCCAAGAGCCCCGGAAGGTACTGAAGCTGAGGCTTCCGGAGGTCCGTTTCCGCTTCCCCAACATTCTCGACCGCTACCTCATCCGACTTTTTCTCAAGGTTTTTCTCCTGGTCTTTCTCTCCCTTCTGACCATCTTTCTCATCGTCACCTTCTTCGAGCTGATCGATGACATCCTGGAGAACCAGAAACCCGTCTCCCTTCTCCTCAAATACCTCTGGTACTACTTCCCCCAGATCTTCTTCTACATCCTTCCGGTCTCGGGTCTCACGACAACCTTGGTCACCCTCGGCTTCCTCTCCAAGAGCAACGAAGTCACAGCCTTGAAGGCCCTGGGGATGAACCTGCACCGCTTCACCTTCACACTCCTCCTCCTGGGTGTTCTTATCTCGGGGGTCTCCTTCGGCCTCCAGGAGAGAGTTCTCCCCCAATCCAACATCAAGGCCACAGAGCTTCGCAACCGCATCCTTGACAACCGTCCACCCTCACACTTCCCCCTTCAACATTGGTTATCCGGCCAAGAGGATCTCTTCTACCGATTCACCTTCTTCGACGAGGAGAAGAGCCTCTTCAAGGACCTGCAACTCTTCTTCCTCTCCCCGGCTGGGAACTCCCTGAAGCGTCGAATCCAAGCGAAAGAGGCGGTCTACAAAGAGGGGACCATTCTTTTGAAAGATGGATGGGAGGTCCTCTTCGACGAGGGGAGCTTCCGCCTCTTCCGTTCCTTCAAGACCCTCTCCCTCTCCGTTTCCGAGACCCAAGGGTTCTTCTCTACCGCCCCCCCTGACCCGGAGAGCATGAACCTCTTTCAGTTGAGGAGCTACATCTCCTTCCTTGAGAAAAACCGTCTCCAGAGCCGAACCTACAAGGTCGAGGCCGCCTTCAAGGTCGCCTTTCCCCTGGTCAACTTCATCATGATTCTCTTCGGCATCCCCTTCGCCCTCAAGGTCGGAAGGAGTGGCACTCTTGGCGGCATAGGCTTTTCCATCCTCCTCTCCCTCGTCTACTGGCTCATGGTCGGCGCCTTCCGCTCCCTTGGAAACGCGGGGGTTCTCTCCCCCTTCATCGCCGCCATGGGGGCGAACATCCTCTTTCTCTCCCTCGCCCTCTTCCTCTTCTCCAGGGTGAAACGGTGAAGACCTCCTCCTCCGAGGCTTTCAACAGTCTCTTCTCCATGGGAGAGGCGGCTTTCAGCAAGACGGCCTTCTTGGACCAGCTTCTGAAGACGGTTCAGCTGCTCTTCCACGCCTCCGGAGCGGCCATTTACCTGAGCGAAGAGGGAGCGGCCCCTTTCCGCCTCTTCCGCCGTCGCGGTTTCAGGGACTTTCCCCAGGAGCTTGATCTCCAAGGCGGAGAGTGCTCCCTCCGGGAGAGTCTTCGAGGAAAGAGTTGCACCTCCCGCGGCTCGGGAGAGACCGCCTCTCCGATCCTCCTGACGGTCCCCCTGGTTCTCCGGCAAGAGGTGAAGGGCTTTCTCTCCCTCGCCTTGAAGGAGAAGGGACGACGGCTCTGGGATGAAGAGTTTGGGCGGAGCCTGGGAAGCCTGGTGGCGGTCTTCATGGAAAACTACGACCTCTACGAGCAGTCCCGGCAAGAGAGTCAGGTGATCCGCTCTCTCTACAGAAGCAACCTTCAATTCGCCCTCTCCCTGGACCTCAAAGAGACCCTGGAGAAGATCATCGATTCCCTGCGGGAGATTGTTCCCTGTGAAGCGGTGGCTATCTACCTCCTGGACACCCAGACCAACCAGCTTTCGGCCCTCTCCTACCGCGGCTTTACAAAGAAACACTACGAAAAGCTCAAGCTGAGGCTCGGCCACGGTTTGGTCGGCCACGTTGCCGAGACGAAGAAGCCCTTCCTTAGCGGGGATGTCAAAAACGACCCCCACTACGTAGAGGCCCGCAAGCAGACCCGTTCGGAGGTCGTGATCCCTCTCCTCTCCGGGGGAAAACTCATAGGGGCCCTCAACCTGGAGAGCAACCGGAAGGACGCCTTCTCCCAGAAACAGATCATGGTCCTTCAGATCTTCTCCTCCTTGGCCGCCATCGCCCTCGAACGTAGCCGACTCCACGACTCGATTCTCGAGAAACAGAAAATCGAGAGGGATTTGGTTATCGCCCGGGAGATTCAGAAGCTTCTCCTCCCCGACCGCTCCCCCAAACAGGAGGGTTTTGAAATCTGGGGCCGTTCGATAAGCGCCGAGAGGGTTGGAGGCGATTTCTACGATTTCCTCTCCTCCCCGGAGGGGGCGACGACCTTCGTGATCGCCGATGTCATGGGCAAGGGGATCCCCGCGGCCATGATCGTCTCCCTCCTGAAGAGCGCCTTTCTCCTGACCTTCCGCCAATCCGGTTCCCTGATGGAGAAGGTGGCCTCGATCAACAGTTTCCTGACCGAGAACGCCAAGGTTCCCCAGTACATCTCCTGCATCTTCGGCTCCATCGACGAGAGGGAGCTCACCTACATCAACTGCGGTCACCCCTACCCCCTCCTTCTGAGGAGGGAGAAGGTCTACACCCTGAGGAAGGGGAACACCCTTCTCGGGCTCTTTCCCGACCAGGAGTTTCAAGAGGTTCGTATCCCCCTTCAACGGGGCGATCAGTTCCTCTTCTACACGGACGGCCTTTCGGAAACACGCACCCCCCAAGAGCGAGAGTTGGGAATCGAGGGGGTCCGCCGTCTCCTGAAAAGCCTTCCCCCCCTGTCGCCTTCCAAGAAGTGGAACTACCTGTTGACACAGACAGAGGCCTTTGCCGCCGGCGCGCCACGTACCGATGACCTGACTGTAATCTTCATGAAAAAGGAGAAGTAGATGAAGCCTTTCCGCCTGATTCTTCCCTTTCTTTTTCTCTCTTCCCTCTTGGGAGGAGAGGAGCTTTTCTGGTGGTTCAAGGTTCAAGGAGCCAACCCCTGGCTGAAGAGCGCCATCCCTTACATCCTCTTTCGGGATTGTCCCCAGAAGGAGCGGTTCCTGCTGGGCTACAACTTCCCTGGAGCCGAAGAATCGGTGAAGCTTTCCGAAAGGGTCTCTCTGGGCTATATGCTCCAGACGGCACAGGAATCGGGCATGGAGGGGCTGACCACAGGCTCCATGGAACAGAGTACAGAGGGGGGCGTCACCCTGAAAATCGTTCGTTACGATATCAAGTCCCTCAAGGAGGAGACCAGACTTCTGCGGGCCTCCTCCCTCAAAGAACTGATCACCCAGCTGAGCCCCTCCTCTCCTCCGGAGACTGAGGAGTTAAATATCATGGGAACGGCTCTCTGCAAGAGCGCCGACGACCGTCTCTCCTTTCTCCGTCAAAGTCTGGAGGGCATCTCCATCACTCCCAACCTGAAGCGTTTTTACATTGAGGCCCTCCTGGAAGAGGAGGAGTACGACGAGCTGGCCACCTTTCTGGAAACCCCCGTGGGGCCTGAGGAGATCCGCGCCAAGATCTTCGCCCTCATGGAATTGGGAAACACAGGAGACGCGCTCAAGCTCTTGGGGGAGATCTCCCCGGCGACGCCCATCGATCTCTCCAACTCGTCGATCTGCCGCCTCTCCCTCCAGGGACCGACCGACGACGGTGAGGAGCTTCTCCGCAGGGCCTCCCGGGAGAGTCACGACTGGAGAATCTCCTACAACTTCGCCCTCTACCTTCTGAAGAGGGGGAAACGGGAAGAGGCTCGCAACGCTCTCGTCACATCCCTGCAAGAGGGAGGGTACAACACGGTTCAGGGAGGGCTTCTCAAGGAGATCACTCAACTCCCGCCGCCCCAACCCTCTTCTGAGGCTCTCTTCCACTTCCCCGCCTCAGAGCTCATGGACAACCTCCTCAAGGAGTTCTTCTCCCCCCCAGAGACGGGCAAGACCTCTTTCCAAAACCTTCTCAGGGAAGAGCCCGGCAAGGGCGCAGACCGTTACTTCTTGGACCTGGGCCTCTCGGAAATCAAGAAAGACCGTAGAGAACTGGCCCTGGGGTACCTCCGCCGCGGCCTCGTCTCCCTTCCCTTTCACGACTCCCTGCACGGTTACATCGCTTACCTCCTCTTCCTGACCGGGAAGAACCAAGAGGCTCTCAGATCGATCGAGACGGCCCTTTTCCTCAAACCCTCCTTCTCCTATAACCTTCTCCGGCTGGGGATTCTCAAGAAACTAGGCCTGAAGGAAGAGGCCGCGCACCTGGCCGACTACCTCCGCCAGTTCTCCCCCTACGCTTCAAGCGTACAAGAGGTTGAGCAGACAGGGATCTTCCCGCCCGGTGAGCTTGAGAAAGAGCCTTACCTCATGCGTTGACCTCTCTGGCCGCCACCGCGGTGGTGTGGTAGAATCGTCCATGAGTTACTCCAAAGAGATCTTTCCCAACGGCTTCACCCTCCTGGCCGAGACAAAGCGGGGTTACCCAGTGGCCTCCATGGGCTTCTGGCTCAAGAGCGGCTCCAACCGGGAGAGCACCGAAAACCAAGGGGTCTCCCACCTGATCGAGCATATGCTCTTCAAGGGAACCTCACGGTGGAGTCAGAAGGAGATCGCCCTGAAGATCGAAAGACTCGGAGGCTCCCTCGACGCCTACACCGCCAAGGACCACTGCGCCTATTACCAGAGCCTCCTGAACAACCGTCTCGAAGAGGGGTACGATCTCCTGGAAGAGCTTGTCTTCCGCCCCTCCTTCCCGGAAGAGGAGTTCGAATCCGAAAAGAGGGTCGTGGTCGAGGAGATCCGGGAGTACCTGGACAACCCGATGGACCTGCTTTCCAACGAATTTCACTCCTTCTTCTACCCCAACAGCCCTCTGGGCCTTCCCATCGCCGGAACGGAGGAGCGGGTCCTGAGCTTCGACAGGAACGCGGTACTGGACACCTACCGCCGCATCTACACGCCTGCCAACCTTGTCATGACCCTCTGCGGAGACGTCGATCTGGCGAAGTTCCGCCGTTTTCTCCTGGAGAAGATGGAGAGTTGGCCGGCCCCCAGGCTTCTTCCCCCTCCCTTGAGGCCCCCAAGGCCTGCCAGAGGCTTTCTCTTCCTCCCGGAGAAGCGAGGACAGCGTTGGTCTCAGAGCTACGTTCACCTGGCCTGGCCACTGCCCGCCTTTCAGGAGAGACGACGCTACCGCCTCTCCATTCTCTCCCACATCGTCGGAGGGGGTTTCAGCTCCCGCCTCTTCCAAAGACTCCGTGAAGAGATGGGTTTGGCCTACTCGCTCTCCTCTTTTCTCGGTAGCTACAACCGTTACGGTTTCTTCGGAATCTTCGCCGCCCTCAACCCAACGAACCTTTTCCCCTTCTGCAAGGCCCTCAAGGAGGAGCTCAACAGACTCTGCCAGGAGGGGCTCCAGGACGAAGAGGTCGAGACGGCGAGGCTCAACTACGAGAGCGCCGTTATTCTGGGCATGGAGGGAACCTCCTCCCGTATGAAGGTTCTCTTTCACAACGACTTTCTTCTGGGGCACTACAGGAGTCCCAAGCAAACCCTGAACACCATCCGCTCCATCACCAGGGAAGAGCTGGAAACGGAGATGCGCCACCTGCTCAAACCCGAAAAGATGGCCTTCGCCCTCCTGGGGCGGAAGACAAGAGAGAATAAAATCAAGGAGCTGTGGAATGATTAAGAGATACTGCCTGGAAGATATGGACAACCTCTGGTCCGAAGAGAACCGGTATAGGACATGGCTGCGGGTTGAGCTGGCCGTCTGCCAGGCTTGGAACAAATTGGGCGTCATCCCCGACGACGCCCTGGCCCGAATCCTTTCGAAGGCCGACTTCCGCGTCGATCGGATCGAAAAGATCGAGAGAGAGGTCAAACACGACGTGATCGCCTTCACGACCTCGGTGGCCGAGTTCATCGGAGATGACTCCCGTTTCTTCCACTATGGGATGACCTCCTACGATGTGGTCGACACAGCCTTCTCCCTCCTTCTCAAGGAGGCTCTGAACAGGCTGGAGCCGGCCCTCCTCTCCCTGGTTGACGTCCTTCAGGAGAAGGCGGTGCGCTATAAGGATCTACCCCAGATCGGTCGCACCCACGGGGTCCACGCCGAACCCGTGACCTTTGGACTCAAGTTTCTCATCTGGAAGCAGGAGATGGAGAGAAACCTGGAGAGGCTTCGCAGGGCCCGAGAGACCATCGGCGTCGGAAGAATCGCGGGGGCCGTTGGAACCTTCGCCCACCTGGATCCACGGGTCGAGGAGTTGGCCCTCCAGAGCCTCGGCCTCCAGGCCTCCCTCTGTTCCACCCAGGTTCTTCAGAGGGACCGTCATGCCGAAGTGCTCTTCTTCCTTGCCGTGACCGCCTCAACCATGGAGAAGATCGCCCTGGAGGTACGCCATCTCCAGAGGACAGAGGTTCTGGAAGCGGAGGAGTTTTTCTCTCAAGGTCAGAAAGGCTCCTCGGCGATGCCCCACAAGAGAAACCCGGTTCGTTCGGAGAGAATCTGCGGCATGGCCAGGCTGGTGAGGGCCAACCTCCAGGCGGCCTTAGAGAACAACGCTCTCTGGCATGAGAGGGACATCTCCCATAGCTCCGTCGAGAGGGTCATCTTCCCTGACAGTTTCCTGACCGTTGACTATATGTTGAAAGAGACCAACGATCTTGTCAGAACCCTCATCGTCTACCCGGAGAATCTGCAGAAGAACCTTGACCTGACCGGGGGACTCTTCTTCTCCCAACGGGTTCTTCTCCTTCTCGCCCAGAAGGGGATCAAGAGGGAAGACGGCTACAAGATCGTTCAGAGAAACGCCATGATCTGTTGGAGGGAGAAGAGGCCCTTCCTCGACCTTCTCCTCGAAGATCCCCAAATCCGGGAGAAGATCGGCGAAGAGGAGTTGAGAAGCCTCTTCCAAGTCTCCGGTTTCCTGGGGAGAATCGACTACATCTACGGCCGTTCCTTTCCCAACGGCCTTCCCAGGGTTGACAAAGAGTGAAGGATGTCTTAAAATGGTCATGATTTGGGCGGTTAGCTCAGCTGGGAGAGCATAACGTTCGCAACGTTGGGGCCGGGGGTTCGAATCCCCTACCGTCCATTTCCCCCCTCTCTCCTTCTCCTATCGGCGTCGAACAACTCCGCTGCGGAAGTGAACAGATGAAGATCCCCACCGGTTCTTGGACACCCTGGGCAATCTACCTCCTTCTCAAAACCCTCTACAAGAGTTACCGTCTCCAGGTGGAGGGAAGGGAACACCTCGATCAAGCCTTCGAAAAGCCCTCCATTCTCGCCCTCTGGCACGGCAAGATGTCCGTCATTATACCCTTCTTCTCGGGTCGGGGCCTGGTCTCCCTGGTCTCCCAATCCGAAGACGGCGAGATGATCTCCCGAACTCTCGATCACTTCGGCTACGACACCTCGGTTCGGGGCTCCTCCTCCAGGGGAGGGGTGGAGGCCCTCCTCAAGATGGTGAAGAGACTCGAAGGGGGCGGCAGTGTCATCATCACCCCCGATGGCCCTCGGGGACCGCGCCGTAAGGTCCAGGGCGGTGTCTTACATACGGCCTACCGTTCGGCTTGCCCGGTCTACCCCGTGAGCTTCCGTTGCGAGAGTCTCTGGACCTTCTCTTCTTGGGACCGTTTCGAACTTCCGAAACCCTTCTCCAAGGTTACGCTGACCGTCGGAGAGCCCCTTCTCTTCACGGAAAAACCCTCTGGGCACCTCCTCGAACTTCAGGGCAACCTCCTGGAAGATTCCCTCAACAGGCTCGGATGAGAAGGATCCCCCTGGCTCTCCTCTTAGCGGGAACCCTGCTCCTGCTGGCGGTCACCCCCTTCTTCGGCTCCCTCCCCCTCTCCCCCCTCTCGCTCGGCAGGGACGCTACGGCCCGCTTCCTCTTCTGGAATCTGCGGGTTCCCCGAACCATCTTGGCCTTCGGGGCAGGGGCCCTTCTCTCCATGATGGGCCTCCTCTTTCAATCCCTCTTCCGCAACCCCCTCACCTCCCCCTTCACCCTGGGACTCTCCTCGGCGGCCTCCTTCGGCGTCTTCCTCTCCCTCAAGAGCGGCCTCCTGCTCTCCCTCCCCTTCCTCGCCGCCGACTTCAACCCCTTCTCTTTCCTCTTCGCCCTCCTCCCCCTTCTCCTCATCTACCTCTTCTCTTTCCGCCAGGGAGACCTGGACCTCTCGAACGTCCTCCTTGCCGGAGTCGCCTTCAACTTCCTCTTTTCCTCACTGGTTCTGGTTCTCCACTTCATAGTCAGCCCGGAGCAGAGCTTCGAGTTCTTCAAATGGATCTTCGGCAGTCTTGAAACCGGCGGCTACGCTCCGGCCTGCACGGTCTTCGTCCTCGCCCTGCTCACACTCTCCCTCCTGCTCAGGTTCCATCGGGAGCTGGACCTCTTCTCCCTCTCCGAAGAGATTGCCTTGATCAAGGGCGTTTCCACCTCCAGGCTGAAGAATCTCTTTCTCCTCACCGCATCGGTCGTCACCGCCATCCTGGTCTCCTACACCGGACCGATAGGCTTTCTGGACCTAGTGGTCCCCCACATCGCACGCCGAAGCTTCCCTCAGAGACACAAGGTTCTCCTCCCCCTGAGTGCCGTCATGGGAGGGGCCCTCCTTGTCCTTTCGGATACGCTGAGCCGTTCGGTCGTCGCCCCCGCGGAGATTCCGGTGGGGATTCTCACCACCCTCTTCGGGGTCCCCTTCCTTGTAGTGGTTCTTCTGAAAAAAAAATAGGGTCGCCGGGGGAATCTCCCCCGACGACCCTTCTATTCTCTCTGACTCGTTCTTCAGGGTGTAACCGTAGTGGAGACCTTTCCCTTGCGAAGGTTTTCATCGTAAATCTTGACGACATTCGCCAGGCTCTTGATGCCCTTGTCGATCTGCTCCTTCGTGGGGTAGGAAAAGTTAAGACGCATGGAGTTTTTGCACTCCCCCTGGGGATGGAAGGCATCGCCGACGACGTAGGCCACGTTGTTCTCGATGGCCATGTGGAAGAGATCCCTGGTGTTGATTCTCTCGGGGAGAGTCACCCAAAGGAAGAGGCCGCCGTCGGGTTTTGTCCAGGTCAGGCCCTCCATCTTGGGCATCTCACGCTCCAACGCGGCGAGCATGAAGTCCCTCTGTTCCCTGTAATCGACGACGATTTTCTTGATCTGCTGGTCCAGGTACCCCCTCTTCAGGAATTCGTAGGTGATGGCCTGAGTAAAGGGAGCCGTACAAAGATCCGTCGCCTGTTTGGCGATGACCAGTTTTTCGATGATCGGCTTGGGAGCGACGACCCAACCCAGACGGAAACCGGGGCAGAAGATCTTGGAGAATGTGAAGAGAGAGATGGTGCGTCCGTAAGAATCGAGGGCGTAGATCGGCGCGACGCTCTCTCCGGTGTAACGGAGCTGTCTGTAAGGGGTGTCTTCGAGAATGAGGAAATTGTATTTCTCGGCGAGCTCCACCAAAGCTTTTCTGCGCTCCAGGCTCATGGTGATCCCCGACGGGTTCTGGAAGTCCGGGATGGTATAGACCATCTTCAAACGACCTCCGTCGCCCCGCTTGTGGATATCCTGGATGGTCTTTTCCAGCTGGTCCATCTTGAGACCATCCTTGTCAATGGCGACCGGAACGGCCTGGGCTCCGTAGGAGACGATAGCCTGGAGAGCGCCAACATAGCTGGGCTCCTCGACCAGGACGATGTCGTTGGGGTTGAGAAGGATCTTCGGGACAAGGTCCAGAGACTGCTGCGAAGCGGTCACGACGATGATGTTATCAGCGGTGGCCTTGATCCCACCGTCTTTGGCCATGTGCTCGATCACCAGCTTAATGAGACGGCCATCACCCTCGGTAGAACCGTACTGAAGAGCTTTCCGGCCCTCGGTCTCCAGGATGTAATCGGTGACCTCCCGGATCTCTTGAACCGGAAAGAGCTTCGCCGCAGGAAGCCCCCCGGCGAAAGAGATAACCTCGGGACGGTTGATGATCTTCAGAAGTTCCCGAATCTCAGAACGTTTCATGCCATGGGCATTGGTAGAAAAAAGACTGTTAAAATCAACCATTATTCCCTCCCTTTGCAATGAATTTTTCAAACGAAAGAAGGCGGAGCAGACCCTCCCCCTCGTTCATGAGGCGGACGATCCTCTCGCCACGGTAGAGGGCCAGCAGAGACCGCCCCCGAATCAAGAGCCCCTTCCAGGACGGGGAGCTCTCCCCATCGATCCAGTTCTGAAGGAGTCGGTCCGTCTCCTCGTAGAGCTTCCCATCCAGGCGAAGATCGTTTATAGAGACGCCCTCCCCCTGCAGGGGAACCAAAGTTTGGGTCCAGAGCGCAAAGCAGCGCCTCATCTGCCGTTTCAGCTCCGGACGCCCCTGGAGTCTGGGAAGGGCGACGGCGCTAAACCTGTAGTAGAGGGAGATCAGCCCTTTGCCCCGAGCCCCCTGGTTCTCCAAGAAAGAGTTTCGGAAACTCCTGGCCTTGGGAAGAACGACCTCTCCTTCACTATGGAGAGTCCGAAAGAGGCAGGGTTTCTTGTCGTCATCCTTGTCGTCGTCCTCTCCCGAACCGTCGTCGATGTAGCTGGCCTCGTTCTGGATGAAGTTTTTATAGGTGTAGTAAGATTTCTTAGGCGATGTGTCGGCGTTCAGTATCCCATAGCCGGAGACGTTGGGCACATCCTGAATCTCGTAGAAAAAGACCTTATCCACGGAGGTGGAGTTGAGGATCTTCGTCAACAGGTCGAGGTAGTTGGAGGCCTGCGTGTCCTCGGAGACCGAGGTTGTCGACCATCCGGTCTCGGTGAGCCAAAGCTCCTTATCGGCGCACCCGTAATCGCTCATCACCTTGGTCACCGCAGGGTAGATGATGTTGTACCCCTTCTCGATCTTGTTCATGATCGCTTCGGCGCCGCTGCTGTCGTAAGCGTGGATGGAGACGATGTCCAGATAATTTTTCCCTTTCTCCAGGACGGTCTTGAGGAAAGAGTCCCATCGGCGCTCCGGCGAGGTCAAGTAGGAGATGTCCGGAGCGACGATCTTGGCGGAGGAGTCGTTCCCCCGGATCACCTCGGAGGCGGGGATGAGAACCTTGGTGACATAGTCATCCGCGCTCCCCCTGAGGAAATCTTCGAGGTTCGGTTCGTTCCAGATACCCCAATAGGAGACTCTACCCTTGTAGCGGGTCACCATCCGGTTAACGAAGTTTCGCCAGTACTGGACGTTCGTGGGAAGAACATTCTTTCCCTGATCGCCGTTCGCCCAGGAGGGAGTATCTCCCAGGTTCGCCAAGATGGCCATGTTGTTGGAGACAGCGAAGGCAACGACCCGGTCGATTTCCTGGTAGTTGTAATACCCTTGGCTCGGCTCGATATCCGCCCAGGAGAAGTCGACCCTCATCCAGCGGATACCGGCCTGCTTGGCCATGGAGAGGACCGTGTTCGGTTGAACGTGGACGTTGACCCCGTAAAGGTCTGTCCCTCTCAGGGGGAAAAGGAGCGTGAAGAGGAGAAAGAGGGAGACTCCCCAGGGAAAGAGAAGGTTCTTTATGGTCTTTTTAGTCATTGGCGACAGGAGCGGAAAGAAGCTTTTTCAGGTGGACCAGCGCCTCTCCGGCCGACAAGAACCGCTTCTCCCTCGCCTTCTCAATACACTTGAGGACAAAGGAGCCGAAGCCGATAGGCATATCCTTACGGATCTCTTCCAGGGGGACCGGGATCTCATGCAGATGCTTGTGGGCGACATCTTCTCCCCGGAAGGGGGGGAACCCGGCGGTGAGGTGGTAGAGGGTGATCCCGCTGGAGTAGATGTCGGTTCGATGGTCGATGACATCGCCGGTGATCTGTTCGGGGGACATGTAGGTGGGCGTTCCGGCGACGGACCACTCCTTCACCTTGGTGTCCTTGATCAGGATGGCGAGACCGAAGTCCATGATCTTGATCTGCTTGTCCTTGGTCAACATGATGTTCTGAAGCTTGATGTCCCTGTGGATGATCCCCTTCTTATGGGCATATTCCAGGGCCTTGAAGAGGTAGAGGGAAACGAAGAGAATCTGTTGGGCGGAGAGCCGTTTTCTCTTCTTGAGAAGGGAGAGGAAGTTCTCCCCCTCCACGAACTCCATGGAGATGAAGTATCCCTTGTCCATCTTCCCCACATCGTAGATGGTGATGATGTTGGGATGGTTCATTTTCGCCGCCAACCTGGCCTCGGAGTAGAACTTCTCGACGCTCTTCTCCCCCCCCACCACGGTCTCTTTCAGAATCTTCAAGGCGACGATTCTCTTCAGAACCGTGTCCTCCGCCTTGTAAACGACTC
>JAMOAD010000119.1 GCA_023621955.1 Acidobacteriota bacterium | reverse complement strand
CTGAGGGGCATGACGGAGGCGACCTTCGTCTCCTCTCAGGATCTGACGACGTGCGATCTCCTGATTCTGGCTCTCCCCCATGGGGAGGCCGGAGTCCGATGGGAGGAGTTCTCCTCGCTGGCGGAGCGGATCATCGATCTCTCCGCCGATCACCGGTTGAGGGATGGTGGGGAGTATCTCCGGTGGTACGGGCGGGAACACCCCTTGCCGAGCAGGTTGGAAAAATTTGTCTACGGTATCCCCGAACTTTACAGGGAACGGCTTCCCGAGGCTCGGTGGGTTACCGGTGCCGGTTGTAACGCCACGGCGGTGATTCTGGCCCTGCTTCCCCTGGTCGAGAGCGGATGGGCGGAGCAGAGAATCGTCACCGAGGTGAAGTGCGGATCCAGCGAAGGGGGACGTTTTCCGACCGAGAGCTCCCACCACCCCGAACGGCGCCATTGCCTCCGTTCCTTCAAGGCGACAGGGCACAGGCATTCGGCCGAGATCCTCCAAGAGTTGGGGCTGAGCGAGATCTCCCTCTCGGTTACCGCCGTGGACGAGGTCCGGGGGATTCTGACAACATCCCACCTCTTTCTCAAGGAGTCGCGGAGCGAAGGGGAACTCTTCCGGCTCTACCGGGAGAGGTACTCCAAGGAACCCTTTGTTCGAATCCTTCGGGAGAGAAAGGGCCACTACCGGTTCCCGGAACCGAAGCTCCTCTGGGGGACGAACTTTTGCGACGTTGGGCTTGAGCGAGACCCACGCTCATCGAGGGTGGTGGTCGTCTCGGCGATGGACAATCTGATGAAAGGCGCCGCCGGGCAAGGGGTTCAGTGTCTGAACATCATGATGGGCTTTCCGGAGGAGACCGCCCTCGGCTTTCGCGGCCTCCACCCGGTTTGATATAGGAGGGAGGGATGATCATCTTTAAGGTCGGCGGAGGATCGGCCATCAACTGGGAGGGGGTGGTTCGGGGATTGGCCGGAGTCGAAGAGCCCTATGTCGTGGTTCCAGGGGCCAACGCTCTTCGGGATAGGGTTTCAAAGGCCCTGGGGCGTCCTGCCAGGAGAGTGGTCTCAAAGTCCGGCTACGAGAGCGTTCTCACCGGAAGGGAGGAGCTCGAAACCATGATGATGACCTATGCGGGTCTGAGGAACAAGAGCCTGGTGGAGTCGTTACGCGCCCATGGAGTGAACGCCTTGGGAGTGTGTGGAATCGACGGGGGAATCGTCAGTGGAAAGAGAAACCCAGGCTTTCGAGTCTGCGAAGAGGGGAGGGTGAGAATCGAGAGGGACCTCTCGGGGAAGCCGAAGCAATTGAACAAGCCTCTCTTGGAAACCCTTCTCGGCGACGGGTACCGTCTCGTTCTCTCCGTCCCTATCGCCGACGAGGAGGGAAGGGCCATGAACACGGAAAACGATGAGATCGTGGCCCTCCTGGCCCGGGAACTCAAGGCCCAGAGGGTCTACCAGTTCATCGAAGCCCCAGGCCTGTTGGAAGATCCCCGGAAACCGGAGACCCTCCTGAGGAGGATCACCCCCGAAGAGCTCACCTCTTGGGAGAGGGTTGTGGAGGGGAGAATGAAGAGAAAACTTCACGCCTTGGGGAAGCTCTTCCAGGAAGGTTCTCCAAGGGTTGTGATCTCCGACGGGCGGGCACAAGACCCTCTGGGGGACGCCTTGAGGGGCGGAGGAACCGTCATCGAAAGGAGGAAGGACGATGCACAACGATGATAGCGGCGCGCTTTTAAGGCTCTACACCGATCGGGGAGTCACCTTCAGCCATGGCGAGGGTTGTCGACTCTTCACCCCTACGGGGAAGAGCTACCTCGACGGGACAAGCGGCTACGGCGTAGCCCTCTTCGGTTACGGAAACCGGGAGATCCTGGCGGCTCTCTCCCAACAGACTCTCCGGTTGACGACACTCCACGGATCCTTCCGCTCGCCCCTCAGGGAGAGGGTCTCCAGGAAGCTGAGGGAGAGGTGCTCCCTGCCCGATTATAAGGTCTTGTGGACAAACAGCGGAGCCGAAGCGGTGGAAGCCGCCTTGAAGTTCGCCGTCTTGACCTCGGGAAAGAGGAGGTTCCTCTCTTTTCGGGGGGGGTACCACGGCAAGACCCTGGGGGCCCTCTCTGCAACCCCCTCTGGGAAGTACCGACAGGGTCTGGAGCCGCTCCTGTGGGAATTCACCTTCTTGGAGCTCGGCGACGAGAGCTCCTTTGAGACGGCCTTGAACGACCAGTTTGCGGCGGTCATCGTCGAGCCTATCCAGGGAGAGGGAGGGGTCCTCCTTCCACCGCCGGGGTTTCTCAAGAGGGTGAGAGAGCTCTGTACCGACAGGGGCGTTCTTCTTATACTCGACGAGATTCAGAGCGGAATGGGGAGAAGCGGAACCCTCCTTGCGGGAGATCAAGAAGGGGCCTCCGGAGACCTTCTTCTTCTCGGGAAGGGTCTCTCCGGAGGGATTCCCGCGGGAGCGGTTCTGGTCCACCCAGAGGTGGCGGAGAGGATTCCCAGACTCTCCCATACGTCGACCTTCGGTGGGAATCCCTTGGCCTGTGCCGGCACCGAAGCGGTTCTCACCCTCCTGACCGAGGAGTTTCTCGAGAGGGTCGTCCGGTTGGGCCACTCTTTCCGGGAGGGGCTGAGTGCGCGCTCTCCAGAAGCTACGGTGAGAGGGAAGGGGCTCATGGTCGGAGTCGATGTGGGAAAACCGCGTCGGGACCACCTCTTAAAAGCACTTCAGAGAGAGGGGGTGCTGGCCCTGCCAGCCGGAGAGGGGACGGTCCGATTCCTTCCCCCTCTGACCATCGCCCGAGAGGAGATCCAGGAGATCCTCGACGCCTGGTCCCGGGCCTGGGAGGCTTGAGATGTGCCGTTTCCTCCTTTACCGGTCGAACCTTGAACTCCCGTTGACCCCGTTTCTGGAGAAATTTTCGCTCATGGCCGAGAGGAGCCGCTCACCGGACGGGGACAGACAGGGAGACGGGTGGGGGGCTTGCTGGTGGAGTCGGGGCAGATGGGAGGGGTACCGCTCCCTTGAGCCGGTTTGGAGGGATTCTTGGAGGAGTGTCCCTTCCGGGACACACCTGGTCCTCCACGCCCGGAGCAGTTCTTTCCCTGACCAGAGAGGGGTGGTGGAGTATAACCAACCCTTCTTCGGGAGAGAGGGTTCCTGGGTCTTCGTCTTCAACGGTTTGTTGCGGGGAGTGACCCTCCCTCCGGGCTTGCCGGGGAGGATCGGATCCGAAAGGCTCTTCGCGCTTTTAGGGGTCTACCTCAAGAGATTCCCACCGAGGCAGGCCCTGGAGAAGCTTTGCGAGCTCCTGGGCGGACGGGTTCGGGAAGAGGCGGCTCTGAACGTGGCCATCGCGACTCGGGAGCGCTTCTATGTCCTCAACAAGTATTCCGGTTCCGGTGAGTACTACCGGCTCTTCTTCCGAGAGAGTCCAGAGGGAGTCCTCATCTCTTCAGAACCTCTG
>JAMOAD010000152.1 GCA_023621955.1 Acidobacteriota bacterium | reverse complement strand
CAAGGACCCGAGCGTTATTGCCCTCCTGAAGGAGGCGCAGAGCAGAATCTACACCATGCAACTCCTCTACGATCGGCTCTACCGCTCCGGGGGGAATCTCAGCCGCGTCAACCTCGCCGGTTACATCCACGACCTTGTGGACAACCTCTTCACGGCCTACAACGTTAAGAACGACCGAATCCAACTGATAAACCAGATTCCTCCGGTGGAGCTCAACATCTCCCAAACTGTTCCTTTAGGCTTGATCGTCAACGAACTGATCAGTAACGCTCTCAAGCACGCCTTCCCTTCAGACAGGAGCGGAACCCTCAGCATTACCTTCCTGCGGGAAGAGGGCGCCAACTTCTGGACCCTGCGAGTCGCCGACGACGGTGTAGGACTGCCGGCAGGGTTCGACCCTTGGCAATCCACAGGCTTTGGGTTTCAGCTGATCTCCCTCCTGGTCTCCCAGCTCGGAGGAACCATAGAAACCCGGAGAGAGGGAGGAACCTCTTTCACCATCACCTTGCCGATCCAAGGGGAAGA
The DNA here is from genome assembly GCA_023621955.1 of Acidobacteriota bacterium. Lineage (GTDB taxonomy): Bacteria > Acidobacteriota > Aminicenantia > JAMOAD01 > JAMOAD01 > JAMOAD01. The sequence goes on along the minus strand of JAMOAD010000152.1, from coordinate 2,943 downwards.
GGAGAGATAACACCGCTGAAGGAGGCGGAATCCTCGCCGCTTGGCCCTTTTCTCCTTGATGGTAAAGGCCTGTTGGTTTACAATAGGGGCTTGCCATTTTTTGGAGGTGCAGAATGAGCGACAACCCTTGGGTGAATACCCTTAACCTTCCTCAAACCGAGTTTCCCATGAAGGCGAAGCTGAGTCAGAGGGAACCTCTCTTCCTCGAGAAGTGGAGAGAGATGGACCTCTACCATACCCTCTTGAAAGAGAGAGAGGAAGCTCCCCTCTTCATTCTGCACGACGGCCCCCCTTACGCAAACGGTCGGATTCACCTCGGAACGGCGATGAACAAGATTCTCAAGGACTTCATCGTCAAGTACAAGACTATGCAGGGCTTCAAGGCTCCCTACGTTCCTGGCTGGGACTGCCACGGCCTACCCATCGAGAAGAAGGTGGACGCCGAGCTGGGGGATAAAAAGAAAACGCTCAAAAAATCGGAGATCCGCCGGGAGTGCCGTCGGTACGCCGAAAAGTTCATCGACCTCCAGAGGGAGGAGTTTGTCCGCTTGGGCGTGTTGGGGGAGTGGCAGAAGCCTTATCTCACCCTTGACCACGAGTACGAAGCCAACATCCTGAAGTGCTTCCTCTCCTTCGTCGAAAACGGCAACATCTTCAAGAAGAAAAAGCCGATCCACTGGTGCCCCAACTGCCAGACAGCCTTGGCCGAAGCCGAGATCGAATACAACGACCATGTAAGCCCTTCGGTTTACGTCGCCTTCCCCTTTCGAGACCTGGACAAGCGTTTCCCCGAATTCAAGGGCGAAGACGCCTCCGTCCTCATCTGGACAACCACCCCCTGGACTCTGCCGGCCAACCTGGCCATAGCGCTCCACACAGACTTCGACTACACCTTTTTCCGGCATGAGGGGAAACTCTACCTTGCCGCTTCACAGCTTCTGAAGACGATCTGTGATAAGTTTGGATGGAAGGAGTGCGATTGTGTCAAAACCGTCAAGGGAAAAGAAATGGAGGGTCTCACCGCCTCCAACCCCCTCTTCCCGGACCGGGCCTCTCTTCTGGTGACGGCCCCCTACGTCACCCTCGACGCTGGAACGGGGTGCGTCCACACTGCCCCTGGGCACGGGGAAGACGACTATCTGACAGGACTCCGTTACGGTCTGGACATCTACGCCCCCGTGGACGGCGAGGGACGCTTCGACAAGACCGTTCCCCCCTACATGGGTCTCAAGGTCTTCGAAGCCAACAAAGTGATCATCGAAGATCTCCGTAAGAGCGGCTTGCTGGTCCTTCAGGAGAACTTCACCCACTCCTACCCCCACTGTTGGCGCTGTAAGAAGCCTGTCATCTTCCGGGCCACAGAGCAGTGGTTTATCGCCATGGACCAGGCGGACCTCCGGCAGAAGGCTCTCAAAGCCATCGAAGGCATCAAGTGGCTTCCCCCCTGGGGAGAGGAGAGAATCCGGAACATGGTAAGCGGCAGGCCGGATTGGTGCATCTCCCGCCAACGCTCCTGGGGAGTCCCTATTCCCGCCTTCCGATGCAAGGATTGCGGGCAGAGCATCGCCGACCCAGAGTTGATCAAACGGGCCATCAGAGTCTTCGAAGAGAAAGGTTCGGACAGTTGGTTTGAAGAAGACCTCTCCCTCTTCCTCCCTGAGGGGTACCAGTGTCCCTCCTGCGGTTCCCACCAGATTATCCAAGAGGAGGATATCCTTGACGTCTGGTTCGAATCCGGAGCCTCCAACTCCATCCTGACCTACAAAGAGGGACACCGTTATCCGGCTGACGTCTACCTTGAGGGGAACGACCAGTACCGGGGTTGGTTTCAGAGCTCCCTCCTGGTCGGCCTCTCCGCACGGAAACAAGCCCCCTACAAAACGGTCATCACCCACGGCTGGGTTCTGGACGAGAAGGGGCGCGCCATGTCCAAGTCTATGGGGAACGTCGTGGAGCCACACACCATTGTCAAAGACAAGGGTGCCGAGATCATCCGCCTCTGGGTGGCCATGGTCAACTACCAGGAGGACCTCAAGTACGGCGAGAACATCCTGGCCGGACTCTCCGAGGCCTACAAGAAGCTCCGCAACACTTGGCGCTTCCTCTTGGGGAATCTCACCGACTTCGATCCCTCTACCCCCCTGAGAGACCATGAACTCTCTCCGGTGGACCTCTTCCTCCTCTCCCGCTACAAAGAATTGGGCCGCCAGATCTTCCAAGCCTACGAGGAGTTCGCCTTCCACAAGGTCTACCACCTGATCTACGACTTTTTTGTCCTCGACCTCAGCGCTTTCTACCTCAACATCAAGAAGGACCTCCTCTATTGCTCTTACCCCAACGATCCCTCCCGAAGGGCGACTCAAGCGGTGATGTTTGAGGTTCTCCGGGGAACTCTCCTGATGACGGCTCCCCTTCTCCCCTTCACGACAGAAGAGGCCTGGAGCTTCATGCCCTCTTGGCAGGGGAAGAGAGAATCGGTTCACCTGGAGAGGATGCCCTCCCTCGACCTGCCCGGATTGGAAGGGGAGAATCTCAAGGCCATGGAGAAGATCATGGAGATCCGCGAGAACGTCCTCAAGGAGCTTGAACTCCGAAGGGGGGCGAAGGAGATCGGCGACTCCCTGGAGGCCGATGTCACAATCACCCTCCCCGCAGATCTCTACGAGGCCACATCGGCCCTGCACGGCTTCATGAAAGAGCTCCTGGTGGTCTCGGAACTCCGGGTTATCAGAGGCGATCTCCTCTCGGTGGCCGTTACCCGTTGCGGCGGCGTCAAGTGTCCAAGGTGTTGGAACTACTCCAACGAGGCCGGCAAGGATCCTGACCATCCGGATCTCTGCCCCCGTTGTGCAGAAGCGGTCAAACACTGTGAGGAGCGATGAAGAACCGATTCCCCCTCTTCTTTCTGATCACCGGAGCCGTTTTCCTCTTCGATCGTCTCTC
>JAMOAD010000357.1 GCA_023621955.1 Acidobacteriota bacterium | reverse complement strand
CCTCACCTTCCTCACCTCCATGATGGGAGAGTTCCTGATCTGGACCCAGGTTGTCTCCTACTGGACGAAAGACGTCGGTCTGACTCCGGACAAGGCGATTTCGATCTACCAGTTCATCGGCATCGTGGGGATCTTCAGCATGCCCATCCTCGGCAAGGTCGCCGACATGGTCGTGAAGACCGTCGGGAACGAGACCAAGGGTCGTAAGATCATGCTCTTCATCGGTCCCTTGACCGGCGTCATCGCCTGCGTACTGCTTCTCATGTCCAAGACCACTCTGGTGGCCGCCTATGTGGCCTCCGTCATCTTCGCCATCTACTGGGCCATCGTTCCCGGTGGGGCCGTCGGTTACTGCGGATCCGTCTACGGCCGTAAAACCCTTGGCAAGATCTGGGGCTTGGCCACACTCATCGTCATGGGCATCGGTCCCTTCACGGGCGTTCAGGTCAGCGGCTTCCTGAAGGATCATTTCGGGAACTACACCGCCGCCGTTTACTTTGCCCTCTGCGCCTTCGTGGTCTCGATGCTCGTCTCTTTGACTCTCCCCTTGAAGGCTGTTCCCAACAAGGACGAGTGAACAAACATCTTTAAAATACGGTAGAATGCGTAGGGAGGGCCCGTGATTGGCCCTCCCTACGAGATCTTTAAGGGAGAAACCACCATGGATAAACAGCAAAAACAAGCGAGTCAACCAAAAGAGGCCGTCCCCCCCGTCAAGGAGCCTGTCAAAGGGTTGGTCTTTGATATTCAGGGCCATTCCGTCCACGATGGACCGGGGACGAGGACGACCGTCTTCATGGCCGGTTGCCCATTGGAATGTGTGTGGTGTTGTAACCCTGAGGGACTCTTCACGGCTCCAGTGTTGATGCATAGGGAGACGAAGTGCGTTCGGTGCGGGCGTTGCGTCGCCGCCTGCCCGGTAGGCGCCGTTCAAATCATCGACAAGAAGATCATTCAGTTCAACAGGGACCTCTGTGACCAGTGCAAGACCCACGAATGTGCGGAGGCCTGCTTGAAAGAGGCCAACGTTGTGAGCGGGAAGTACTACACCATCGACGAGCTCATGAAAATCTTCACCAGAGATCGACAGTTCTGGGGCGGTTCGGGAGGGGTGACCTTCAGCGGTGGAGAGCCGTTATTTCAGAAGAAGTTTATGCTCCCTCTGCTGAAAAGATGCAAAGACGCTTATATTCACGTGGCCGTTGAGACGACATCCTGTCTTCCTTCGGACTACTACATGGAGATCATGCGTTATATCGATTGGGTCTTCACGGATATCAAACACATGGACCCGATCAAACATAAAGAGTTGACGGGAGTCGACAACGCTCTCATATTGAAGAATATTCGTAACTTGGGGCAGGATCCGAAGTGGAACGGTTTTGCCCTGATCCGTATACCCATCATACCCGACACAAACGATTCAGACGAAAACGTTCGCGCCACGGCAAAGTATGTGAAGGAGAGCGGTTTCGAGGTGATCAACATCCTCCCCTTCCACCGTTTGGGCGAATCCAAATACCGGCAGGTTGGTAAGAGCTACCGTTTCGCCGAATGCCGTCCCCCTTCAGAGGAGAAGATGAACCACCTCAAGGCGATTATTGAAGAGGAAGGACTTGTCTGCTATGTTGGTTACAAGACGCCATTTTAAATAACTTCTCACAATGGTAAAAGGAGGAAAACCGATGAAGAAGAACCTGGCGGTTCTTTTTGCCCTGATCATGGTTGTGGCGGTAGGGGTCTCTTTCGCCGAAGAGGCGAAGAAAGCCCCCTCACCCTTCAAGCTCATCATCCAAGAGCGTTTTCGAATCGAAACCTATGACAACGCCATCAGCTTGGACGAAGGGGCGACCGATTCCAACAGCTACACGAGGAACAAGACTGTTCTCGGGTTCTTATGGAACCCCAGCTCCAAGTGGGAGATCGGGTTCAAGTTCGCGAACGAAAACAGAACCTACCTGGCCCCGAAGAGCAAGCAGGCCAGCTGGAACGAAGTCTTTGTGGATACTCTCTACGTGAAGTGGAAAAACGTGGCCGACCTGCCCTTGACCCTCACCCTGGGGCGTCAGGAGTGGCCTATGCAGTTCGGTGACGGCTTCATCATCATGGACGGGACCCCCTTGGACGGTTCCCGTTCCTTCTACTTCAACGCTATCAGGGCCGACTACGCCTTTAACAAGAACCATCAGCTCACGGCGTTCGTTACCTATGTCAACGACCATGACAACCTTATGTTCAGAATCAACGAGCAGACACCGGCGCAAGGCCTGGTGGAGCAACCGGAAGTCGGTTACGGTCTCTACTACAAGGGGAAGTTCAAAGATCTGAACCTTGACCTTTACGCCATTCGAAAAGACACGGATTCCACCTCCAAGTATCCCATCGAGTCGGGGATCAACACCTTCGGGGCCAGGATCAAATACCCCTTGGTGAAGGATCTCGCCGTGGTCGCCGAGGGAGCACTTCAGAGCGGTTCCTATGGCGATGAAGACCGCTCGGCCTTCGGCGGTAACTTTCACTTCGATTACAATGTCAACAAGAAGGTTCCTTTCGTCAAGGGACTCTCCGTCGGCGGCATCTACCTGAGCGGCGACGATCAGGGCACAGCCAAGATGGAGGGATGGGACCCGGTCTTCAGCCGTTGGCCGAAGTGGAGTGAATCCTACATTTATACCTTCGTGAAGGAGAAGGCCGTCGCCTACTGGTCAAACTTTACGGCCCTCTACGTCACTCTTCAGCTGGATTTCGACCCGAGCGTCAGTGGACAAGTCAGCTACTACCATATGGGTTCCGACGAGAAGAACGTGAACCCCTTTCCGGGTGGGACGGGAAAAACCAGAGGCGACCTGGTCACCTCCAAGCTGAGCTATAAGATCAACAAATACCTTACCGGTCACGCCATCTGGGAGAACTTCCAGCCCGGTAACTTCTATAAAGACAGCGCCGCCGGGCACAACTGGCTCCGGTTTGAGCTGTTGTTCCAGTACTGATCTGTTCTTTAAACAGCACGGCTACGGAGAGAGTCTTCCTCTCTCCGTAGCCTTTTACTCGTAGGGGAGGGATGACGGAATGGAAGAGACGAAAGAGACCATCATCGAGAAGATCATAGAAAAAGAGTTGGCCATGTTCACAGCCGTCAACGCCCGGGAGGGCCAGGAGTGTCAGGAACGTCCCAATACCTTCAAAATCATGCGATGGATGTCCCACAGCGCCCTCTCGTCGGATACTCTCCGATCCTATCTCAAAGATTTGGAAGAGGCCCAAGAGAACGGACGGAATCTGGTCACCGAGAAGTACGCCCGTATGGAAAACCTTATCCCTCCGCTCCAGTACAACAACCGGATCTTCGAGATCGCCGAGGTCGAATGGGAGTGGATCAAGGATTTAAGCGAGAGGTTCCCTCACACCGTCAAGGGCGATCAGGAGTCCTTCCGCACCTACATCCTCTGCGAGCTGGAAACCTTCTCGGAAGAGACC
>JAMOAD010000034.1 GCA_023621955.1 Acidobacteriota bacterium | reverse complement strand
GGAGGGCCAAAGGTTTCTGGTGGTCCAGGAACCGACGGTGATCTCGTTGGGGGAGCAGGAATCGGTGATGTACATGGAGTGCTTGTCCAATCCCGCGAAGAGGGAGAGGTTGGTGTCCATGAAGTAGCCGCCGCCGAGATAGACTTCGAAGTTGGCGGCCCAGAAGTCGATGTAGCCGCTACCGCTACCGGTGGGGGTGACGGTGATCGTCCAGTTCCCAATGGCGGGAGCGTAGGGGTCGGCCTCTTCGGCGGCCTCCATGTAGATGTTCCCGTAGTACTTTCCGTTGCTGGCGGCGGCGTTATTCAATTTGATGGAAACATAGCCGTCTGTGGTTTCATCTGCCATGTATGTTCCATGGTTGAAGGGGCCGTAGGTAAATCCGTTGGGGGAGGTGATGGTGATGGAGACGGCGGAATCGTACCAGAAACCGATTCTCACGTAGGGGAAGTCGTTGTCGCTGACGGAGGTGAAGTAGGGATCGCCCCAGCCCTGGCCATTCCAATAGGCGGCAAAATCGGGCATCTTAAAGATGTGGTTGGAGGCTCCTGCCAGGGAGGCGCCGGAGTGGTAGCCGCCGTCTTTGTAGGGGTAATTTCCTCCGGTTCTGTCGGTGTAGGTGTTCCAGTGGCCCTCGTTTCCGGCCGATTTGACGGAGATGTGGCCGGGACCGTAGAGGGCGTTCAGTTGGCCCATGAGCTGGGAACCGCTGTCGGTTCCGTCCACCGGGTAGTTGCTGGTATAGTTGGTCATATAGGGGATGGGCCTAGAGGGGCCGAAGGACATGTTGAGGACGGAGGGTCTTCCGAGACGGTCGGCGATGTCGTAGATGAAGATGGCACCGTTTCGGGTAAGTCCCTGAACGACGATCAGGTCGGCGTTGGGGGCCATTCCGGTGAAGTTTCCCGTGGCTGAGCCGTTACCGGCGGCGATGCCGGCCACATGGGTTCCGTGGCCGTTGGTGTCCCTTCCCGTAGAGGGGACGAGCCCGTTGTTGATCTCTTCGTTGGTGTAAACCGTTCCTGTAGTGAGCATGCTCAGGACTCCTCCGAAGACATCCTTAGGGGTCTTCCCAGGGGTGGTGGTATCGGAGTCCCAGAAGTAGAGAATCCGACTCTTACCGGTGGTGGGATCGATGAAATCCTCATGGGTCCAGTCGACTCCAGTGTCGATGATTCCGACGATGACGCCTTTGCCGGTGTACCCCTTGGTGTAGACTTTTCCCTCCCTCATCCGGATCGCGTCGACACCGGTCTTCGCCGTCATCAGATCGTTGGAGGGGGCGTCTTTGAGGATAGATTCAACGCTCTTGACGTGGGGGAGGGCGGCGACATTCTCGAGCTCGGTGGAGGGGATCTCTACGGTGGCGATCGTTTCGGTCTCACCTTCCACGGCGGCGATGACCCGGATGGAGCCGTTTTTCTTCAGGGCCTCGATGTTGCTTGTTGTAACGTAACAGAGGAGGACGTCGAAGCCCGGGTTTCCCCAACGTTCCTGGACATCTTCGTGAATCAAGGCGTCCAGAATTGGAATACGGTTCTCCGGCTTCGGAATGGGTCTTCCGATCGGATCGGCGGAGGTCGCGATTTTAACGGTCCTCTCCGGCGCTCTTTCGGGGCGGTTGACGTTTAAGAGAGCGGGGCGCATCTTGGAGTAGAAGTTTCTCTGTAAATCTTGGGAGGTGGCCTTGGGATGGATCCTGTAGATCTCGACGAGATCCTGAAGGGATCCGCTCAGTTTGGCCATGGGGGAGATGGAAGAGTAGTCCCCTCTTTCACGGTCAGGACGATCTTTCTTGTCCCTGGCGAGAGCGGGAACGGAGAGGGTGAAGAGCATCAAGAGGCTGAACACATACAGGAACGGTCGTGAAGAAAGCTTTCTCATGAACCCTCCTATCTGTTGCAATTTGTGGGAAGTCAAAATTTTATAAGTATCTTGAAGGTGAGTCAACGATGACGACAAAAACGAAAGTGTTGGAAGGGAGAGAAACCGTTTTATCGAGAATAACCTGGATGAAACCTTCTAATGCGCTTTTAACGTTTTTGGTGATGAACGTGGAAGCGGTCCCTTCGGTGACCAACTGGTTTGTCCAGGCCTTCGAGGGAACAGATGAATAGGAGGGTTAAAAGTAAGTATGGCCAAGAGCGTCATAGAGCGTTTTATCTGCAGATTTTCGCTCTTTTCTTTGAAGTCGTCCCAGGCCAAACAGGACGAAGAGTCTCTTTGTGAAGGGAGGCTTACTCTCTGCGACCTTGGTTGGAAGAGCCACCTAAGAAGCGAGGCCACCAAGCCTTGGTGGAGAGAGGTGAGTCGATGGAGTAGAAGAGGATGGATCCATCGATGGAGCCTGCGGCGAGAACCTTTTGCGAATTCAGGAGTGAGAAGGGGGTTCTGACAAAGTCTGCGGTCTTATCGCTCCAGAGAACCTCTCCCTTCGAGGAGAAGGCGAGGATGAGACCCGAGGAGTCTCCGGCGTAGATCCTCTCCCGGGAGTCGATCAGGGGGGAAGCGTTGAAGGGGGCTGTCCCCTTGTACTTCCACCGTAGTTGTCCCTCAGGTGTGAGCGAGTAAAAGGTAAAGTCATGGCTGCCGAAGTAGACGTTGCCCTGGGAGTCGATCACAGGAGAAGAGCGGAGCCATCCGCCGGTCTTAAACTTCCAGAGCAACTTTCCCTGAGGGTTGATCTTGTAGAGGTGGTGGTCCATGGAGGCCAGGTAGATCTCTCCTTGAGGGGTCAAGGCGGGAGGAGCGATGTTGGTCCCCTGGGTGGGGAAGGACCAGAGCGTCTTTCCGGAAAGGTCGATGCAGAGAAGCTTGAAATCGTAGTCAGGAAGGAGAAAGGAGTTCCCGTCCTTCCGCCAGATACCGGAGGTGATCAAGGCGGAACCTTCGACTCGATGCTTTTCGATGGGGGTTCCCCTCTTGAGGTCGAGGATATGCAGGGTTCCCTTCTCTCCGACCAGGTACACCCGTTCTCCCTTGATGAGAGGGGAAACGAAGACCGGCTCGGCCAGGGTATAGCTCCAGAGGCTCTTGCCTGAGCGAAGGTCTATCCTCTGAAGAATGCCGTTGTTGGAGACAACCAGGAGGCCTCCCTTTTTGTCCAGGACGGGGGAGGCGGAGACCCGTGGTTCGACAGAGACTTCCCAGAGGGGCTTCTCTTTTCCCGGTTGGATGGCGAAGATCTTCCCGCCTGGGAGGGCGATGAAGAGGGTCTCTTTCGAAGCCGCCGGGGAACCGACAGGTTCGGTCAGAAGGGAGAGAACCAAACGGTGCTTCTGTGGTGTCTCTTGGCTCTGAAGAGGCAGGAGGAGCGAGAGAAGGAGAAAGAACAGAAAGGTTTTCTTTGTCATGGGGAGAGGAGGAGAAAGCGGGGACCGGAGAGACCGGTCCCCGCTTCGGTGATTTAAAGGTTGAAAGAGTAGGCGGCGCCGACGAGAAGCCTCATGCCGCCGAGATCCACTTCTGTTTCGTAAGGTTCAA
>JAMOAD010000350.1 GCA_023621955.1 Acidobacteriota bacterium | reverse complement strand
TCCAGCCGAGACAGGTGGAATCGATTCCCAACCGCTGGCGTACCCTGACGACCAGGATCAGATTCCAGGCGATCAGGCTCGTGGTTGAGGCGAGCGCCGCACCGACCATTCCGAAGGGGGGGATCAGAAGGGCGCTGAGCATGAGGTTCAAAAAGGCCCCGCCGGCGATGCCGATCAAGGTGTCCCGTTCATGGCCGGTCATGGTCAGCAAGAGGGCCACCGATCCCATGGCAACGTTAACCCATTGGCCGAGGCAGAGGATGACCAACACGCCGCGACCGACGGTAAAATCCTCCCCGAACCAGCCCAGGAAGACCTGGCCGAAGAGGATGAGCGCCAGTAGCAGTACTGTGGCGCCCAGCAGCGTCAAACGGGCGACCAGGGTAATCGTCTTCTGCAGACGGCGCCGTTCTCCAGCCGCCCACCACCTGGCCACGGCGGGGGCCAAGGCCGTGTTGACGACCAGCAACGGGACACCCACGGCCATGGCCCCCCGACCGGCCGCGGTGTAGAAAGCCACCTCCTCCGGACTCCTCACGGCGCCAAGCCAGAGGAAGTCCAGCTTACCGCTGACCATGGTCAGGATGTTGATCCACCAGAGCGGCTTCAGTGCCCGAAGCCAATCCGATGTCCGGTAGCCCGGAGTGGCCCCTTTCACCTCCCCCGGTAGAGCGTGCCAGAGGAGAAAGGCCCCCACTGCGAAGGCGATTACTGTGGTCGCCGTGTGACCCAGCAGGGCATAGAATGCCGTGGCATGGGGGGTGTTTCTCCCCAACAGAAGAACGATCCAACAGAGAAAGAGGGCCGGCTGGACCACCATCTCCGGTAACTGCCCCTGGGTCACCTTCATCAACCCGTAGAGGGCCGCCCGGCGTAGGCTTGTCAGGGAGGAGACCAGTGTCAGCAAAGCCGCAAGGCCGATCATCCACGCTCCGCTCTTCCCTAGATGCCACCCCCTGCCGAAAAGAGTCCAAATCAGTGCGCCCAACAGTCCGAGGAGGAGGGAGACCCGCCAGACCCAGGAGGCTGACCAGCGCAGAAGTCCCTTCGCCAGGGGCCACTCCCTCCGGACCATGGAGGTTGCCACATCCCTCACGAGCAACCTTTCGAATCCGGAGGTCGCGATCAAGCTTCCCACCCAAACCCAAGAGAGGAGATAGGCGTAGGTTCCATATTGGTTCGCCCCCAACCGGTTGGCCAGCTCAATGTTGGTGAGGAAGGCGAAGCCCCAGGCGACTCCCTGGAGCAGGGCGGTGCCGACCACTCCCCGCCACAACGTCGACAGGGGGGCTGTGAGGTTGGGTAACCAGGCCTTGAGTGAAAGCTTCACGGGTTCAGCGTAGGGAGTCCTAGAATTCGGCGGGCCTGTTCAGGAGTGGCCAGGGGTCTCTCCAAGGCCTCCGCCTGTCGGGCGATCCGTTCCACCAGCCCCGCGTTGGTCGCCGGTTGGAGTTTGTCCCTGTCCAGGAAGAGGTTGTCTTCCAACCCGGTCCGAACGTGTCCGCCCATGGCTATACCCAGGGCGTTCATGGAAAACTGGAATCGTCCGATTCCGGCGGCGCTCCAGAAGGCTCCGGCGGGTAAACGCTCGACCATCAGGGCCAGGTTCAGCGGTGAGGCGGAGAGCGTGCCCAAGGACCCGAGCAGTAGGTTGAAGACAAAGGGGGGTCGTAGAACTTTCTTGCCGATCAGGTAGTGGACGTAGTCCACCATGCCGAAGTCGAAAATCTCCAGCTCCGGGACGATTCCCCGTTCCTGCATGGCCGTTGCAAGACGACCGATGATCTCCGGGGAGTTGATAGAGGCCTCCCGAGGAAAGTTCATCGAACCCGGGGTAAGAGAGGCCAGATCGGGCTTCAGCTCTCCTTCCAGGTCCAATACTTCGGAGCGGTCCTGGTACGATGGAAAACGCCGTCCCGATGTGGAGACGCAGAGGATCGCCTGCGGAACGGCCTGTCTCACCCGACCCACGATCTCGGCGAAGACCTCCCGACGGCAAGTCGCCTCACCCTCTTCGGTACGGGCGTGGATGTGGAAGAGCCGCGCTCCTGCGGCGAAGCACCGTTTTACGTCTGTGGCTATCTCGGTCGGTGTGATCGGCAGGTGGGGGGCTTGATCCCGGGAGGGCACGATCCCGGTGGGGGCCAGGGTGATCACCAGAGGGGAGGGCTTTTCCATCATCGGTATCCTATCCTATGAAACCTCTATCCATGAGGGTGTAACGGATTTTGCGGAGTCTCTTGACCAACCACGACTGTTTGGCGGAGATCCGGGAGCGCCAAACGTGGTATCTGGAGAGGACGAAACACAGCCGCCGGTGACGCCAGGCTTGAAAGGATCGTGTCGTGTCGGTTCCGGATAAGGGGAAGAGGCTTGTCTTTGCCTCGTGGATCACCTGTTCGTAGAGGGTCACCAGTTGACCTACCGTCTCTTCGAGACCGGCGCAGGAACGTATCCGATCACGAACCCGTAACGCGTCGTCTGGGTCGTAGCGGAGGATTTGTTCCTCCACGGCCGCCGGGGTCAAGGGCTCGGTCAGAGCCTGAAAACCGAAGTTTAGTGGGCGGAGACGGTCGAAGTCGGCCGCCGTGACCATGGGCCCCAGGCCGCCGAAATCGCAAAGCACCACGGCGGTCCCCACGGCCATCGCCTCCATGGCCGCTTTAGCCTTGGCAAAGACCAGGTCGTATTCGCCTAACAGCTCCTCGGGCCTCTGACTCTCCCGGCCGACACCACTGCCGACAACATCAAGCTCCAGGCCCATCCGTCTGCAGGCCTCTGCCACTGCGGGCAGATGTGTGCCTGCGCAGGCGTAGTTGCTGAAGACCAGGGCCCTTTTAGGCTTGTCCGGTAGAGGCGGTCGCTCTCGGAAACGGCGAAGGTCGACGAAGTTGGGAAGGAGCGAGGTGCGTTGAACCGGCGCCCCCTCCTTGATCAGGCGGTTGACACACAGCCGGGAGACCCCGAGGTGGCGTAGCACCTGAGGTTCCAAGAGCGCCCTGTCCAAGGGTGAGCGGTGGTCATGGCAAAAAGAGAGGATCGGTACACCCGGGTAGTGTCGAAGTGCGCCCAGGGCCAGAAGGCGGTGGTGGCCGTGGACGACGTCGGGGGAAAAGCCGATTCTCCGCGGGTCGGTGACGACCGGGATGCCCGCGGCCTCCAGCTCGGCGCAGGCTTTCCCGATCTTCCAGGTGTAGACCGCAGGACGGTGTCCCCGCCGTTGGAGTTCCAGGGCGAGATCCCGGACGTACAGAACGGTCCCGGTGAGACCGTCCATGAAGACGTTGGTGATCAGAACCTTCAGGCTCAAGTTGTTCAGGCCGTCAGATGAGCTCTTCCGCTTTCACCCAACCGATGATGCGGGCCGGATTGCCGACCACGATCGCCCGATCCGGGACATCCTTGGTAACCACCGCCCCGGAACCGACGAAGGCGTTCTCGCCGATGGTCACTCCGGGCATCAACACGCTACCCCCGCCGACCCGGGCCGCC
>JAMOAD010000386.1 GCA_023621955.1 Acidobacteriota bacterium | reverse complement strand
CCGGTCTCTTCGGATCTGGGAACCGGGGTCTCCTCCATGTCGAAGTTCAGTTGCCCTCCCTCCACGTTCTTCACGACCGAGTTGTGCTGTTTCTTCAGGAGGGCCTTGACCTCTTTCTCGAGCTCCTGATGCCCAAGAAGCGCCGAGTAGTTGTGGCGCATGGAGGTGACGATCTCCCCCTGCCGGTAGACCAGTGTCTCAATGATCGGGTTCGACGGCCCCCTGTCTTCAGTCTGAACGTGGAACCTCATGTTCCCGCAGAGGACCTCGGTGTTGTATCCGAAGACCATCGGTTCACTCCAGGGAGTAGACTTTTATGTGCCCTTCTTTCTTGAGCTGTTCGACGTAATTCCTCATGTACGCTTCTTGTCTGAGGTTCGCGATGGTGTTGTAGACTCTCTCCTGAACCTCTTTAAAGGGGGCAAGATGGGGCTCTTTCTTCGCCTTCATCTTAACCTTGAACCACCCCTCTTTATGATCGATCCAGCCGGATACGCTTCCGACGGCGAGTTCGGCGACATCCTTGAGAAGGATCGGATCGAGGTCCTCTTTTTTGAAGTTTCCCAGCTCTCCGTTCTTGGATTTCAGCGGCTCTTCCGAAAGCTGACCGGCAACCTGAGTAAACTCTTTCCCACCCGCGAGCTCCTTGTCGATCTCCGCCTTCTTCTCCTCCGCTTTCTCCGTCGTCTTCCCTACGTAGATGGCAAGCAGATCATACTCCGGCGGGGAGGTGAAATCCTCCTTGTGCTCCTCGTAATACTCTGTCTGCTCGGCGTTTTCGATCTTGCTTACCTTTTCCTGAATCCCCTTCTCCAGGACCATCTGCTGAAGAATCTGCGCAAGGAGCATCTTCTTCCAATCGTCAAACTTGATCCCTTCGGCTTCCAGGGCCTGTTTCAACTCCCCGTCGCTCTTGAGGTTGTTCTCTTTCTTGATATTTTCAACGTATACGCCAAACCTCTCGTTGGGATCAAGGTTCAGCTCCCGGCCCTTCGAGGAGAGAAGCTTCTCGTTTATCATCGCATCCAGAAGGCTCTTCTTGGCCTTGGCGTACTCATCGTCCAGCTCTTTCCCTTTAAACTTCTGAGACATGGCCGCATAGAGACCTCTCTCCCGGGTTTTGAGCTCGTAGAGTGTCACGATTTCATCGTTGACGACGGCCACGACCTTGTTGACTAACTCCTCGGCGCCCAAGAGGGGTATACAGAAAAGGATGAACAGAGTTGTTCTCAAGACATGTTTCATGGGTTACCTCCTTTTTCCCCCTCTTCCTGAACCGTAGAGGTGGGGGAATCCTCGCGGGAGCGCTCCTGGGGTGGTAGATACTTGAAGAAGAGGTTCTCCGGAAAGATCTCATGTTCAACCTTCCGGTTCAGCTCCTCCTTCAACGCCTGCCACTGGGCTTTGTACTTCTGTTGTTTCAGCTTGAGGCGGATGGAATCGGCCACATAGGGAAGGGCCATGAGCCTCTTGTTCTTCCTCTTGGTCACCATGAAGAGGTGGTACCCGTAGGGGGATTTCACGATCGGAGAGATCTCCCCGGGGTTCAGCGTGAAGACGACGTTCTCGATCTCCTGGGGGAGCTCCCCCTTGGAGAAAAAGCCCATGTCCCCCCCCTTCTCCCTCTCCGGACCGATGGATCGGGAACGGGCGAGCTCGGAGAATCGTCCTGGCTCCTGTCCCAGAAGCGCCCTCACGTCGAGGGCTCCCTTCTCTTCAGAGACGATGATCTGGCTCAGCTGAATCTCCGCGGGCTTGCGGAAGAGTTCCAGGTTGTTGTTGTAGAACGATCGCACTTCCCCTTCGGAGACATCGATCTTCGGGAGAACCTCCTTGGCGGTCATCTTACCGATCAAGTACTTGCGTCTCAAGGACCCTCGCCACTGCGTCGTCTTAGGGTCCATCCCGTTCTCGTTCAAGTAGAACTCCCTCTCCCGCGGCTCGGCGTCGAATCCCTGCTTCTCGGCATAGGACGCGAAGAGAACCTCTTCGATATACTGATCGAAGAGGGACGAGTAGATGAGGTCGGAGAAGTCTCGGTAGTTCTCCCCGAGAGTCTCCTTGAGGTAAAGGGTAAAATCCTCTTCTTTCAAATCCTCCCCGCCTATACGGGCCAGGAGCCTTCCGTTCGACACATGAGCCCCCTCCGCTCCCCCCGGGGTTCCGGCCTTCCCGGGACGGGTAGAACCATCCCCACAGGAGATGAGCAGAGCCAGCGGCACTGCGAGGAGAGAGAAAAGGAACCATGATCTGTTCATGTTCTTACACCTATTCTATCAAAACGAGGGGATTCTTCAACGTGGATAAGGCAGGGAACTTTTTTTCCTTCCCTTCGTTCTCTCATTATTCCTTACGGAGGTACAGATGAAAAGATCTCTTCTCTTCGCATCGCTGTTCTCGATGGTCCTTATTTACCCTCTCTCCGCGACGACCTTGGAAAAGACGCGGGTCCTGACTCTCCCTCTCCAGGGGATCAAGACTCTCTCCATCGATGCCGGCGCGGGTTTCCTGAAAGTCTCCGGAAACGAGAAAGCCACGGAGATTCACGTCAAGGCGGACATCCGCATCAAAGAGCCGACCCAGCAAGATTGTGAGAAGATTCTTCAGAACAACCTGAGACTCTCTCTGGTGAAGAGAGGGGACAAGGCCGTCCTGACGGCGAACTTCGAAGAGATCAACCACATCTTCACCTTCTTCTCCTCCAACGACACCCTCGCCGCCATCGATCTGACCGTGACCCTCCCCAAGAAGATGGACCTTTACGTAGACGACGGTTCCGGCTACGCCCAGATCGATTCCCTGGACGGATCCATCACCGTGGACGACGGATCCGGAGACCTGGTCATACGGGAGACCTCCGGCTGGCTCTCCATCGATGACGGCTCTGGAAACCTAACCGTGGAAGATCACAAGGGAGACGCTAAGATCGACGACGGGTCCGGGGAACTCGTCGTTCGGGGTAACTGGGGAAACCTGGTCATCAACGACGGCTCGGGGAACCTTGAGGTTCTTGATACCCGGGGGGACATCTCCGTGGACGACGGATCCGGAGAGATCGTGATCCGCAACGTGACCGGAAGCGTGAAGATCTCTGACGGAGCGGGGAATATCACCGTGGAAGACGTCGGGAAAGACTTCATCGTCAAGGAGGACGGTTCCGGTTCGATCAAATCGGTGAGGGTGAAGGGAAAGGTCGTCGAGCCTTGAGCCCTCTCAGCTCTTTCCAGAAGAGAATCTCGCGCTCCACCCGGCCTGAAAGGAGCGTCTCGGCAGGGGGACGTCCGGCACTTCCTCGTAACTTCTGCCCAGGAGGTTCTCCCCTCTGAGGAAGAGTTCCCCTCCCCAGAGGGAAAAGGTTACTGAAAGCCCCAGGGGGAGAGCCGTCCTCTCCCCTTGGGGCCTATACTTGTACTGAAGGGATGCGACGTAGCCCCAACGCCCCATCTTCCCCTTCATCCCGAGGGAGAGGTGGTGACGAACCGTATCCCTGGCGTAACGTGAGAAGA
>JAMOAD010000091.1 GCA_023621955.1 Acidobacteriota bacterium | reverse complement strand
GGAAACTCCATCGGGAGGAGAGGTGGAAGAGGAGACCCAGAGAGGCGCCGGCCCTGAGGCGGTTCCACCGGTTCTCGGCCCGTGAGAAGTGGAGGTTCTGGAAGAGAACCTCCCCCGCAGCGATAAGGTCGATCCAGGAGGTCAGAGGGCGGTTCAGGGAGAGTGTCGATCTGATCTTCTGGCGGCTTTGGGTGTATCCGGGGCTCCCCTTCCAGAGAAGCACCCCCAGGGGGGAGCCGTCGAAGAGAAGGGGGGTGGTCGTCGCCGATAGGGGATCGCCGTGGATCCAGAGGGCTTCCGCCTCGGTGCGCAGGGTGAAGGCTCCGCCGGTAAGGAGGGCCAACTCCCTCTCGTCTTCTCCCCGCAGGGTCAGGGAGCGTCTCTTCCCCTGGGGGAGGGTCGGAAAGATCTCAGCCCCGTCGTTGTCCATGAGCTCCCAGGAAGATCCGGGGAAGGAGGACTTCTCCTCTTCTCCCTCCAACAGGAGGGAGAGGGCGGAGGAACTCTTCGTGCCCTCTCTCTTGACCGCCGTCCAGAGGCTCAACCTGTCGCTTTCGGTGGTCTGTTCGGGGAGCAGGCCCAACTCGGCTCCCATCCGGTCTCTTCCCTTCCAGGAGAAGGCCCCGTAGAGGTTCCACTCCCCCTTGTTCCACTTGGCCAAGGCGCTGGCCTCTTGGGCGTCCTCTCTGTAGAGGCTGGAGCGGTGGGCGAGGTCGTTGAACTCCCTCGGGGAGAAGAGGCCTTGGAGCGCGTAAAGAAGGGTGCCTCCCTGGAGGGCGGTCTCTCCTCCAGCCTCCAGGAGCGTCTGGGAGCGGAGTCGCCGTCTCTGGGTGGAGAGGTTCCCCCCCCGTTCTGTGGGGTGGGGGGAGAGGAGGGAGGGGGCGGAGCCGATGAAGCCCCCCATACGCGAGAAGACTCCTGAGATCCGTAGTGTCGTGGGGAGACCCTTGCGGGGGGTCAGGAAGCCGACGCCGAAATCGGAGGCCAGGGGGGAAAAGCCCTGGAGGGAAAGGGCTTCCACGGCGGGGGAGGGGAGGGAGAAGGCGGGACCCGCGCGGAGGGAAGAGGCGATGGAGAGGCCGTCGAGGTTCCAGCCGACGTGGTCCTCCGGTTCTCCCTCGAAGAGGAGCCGTGGGTCGTCGGTGAGGGAGAAGCCTCCGCTCTCTTCGATCAGGAAGGTCGCGCCGGGGGCGTAGTTTTCCAGAAAGGCCTGGTAGAAGAGGCCGCCTGGAAGACCGTTACGTAGGAAAGCGGAGAAGAGGGTCTTGTTGATCTCCTCCTTGTCACGGGAAGGGGCCTCTTGGGCCGGCAGGGAGAGGGGAAGCACCAGAAGAAAGAGGAGGAAGAGTCTCTTCAAAGTTTGCTCCTCAGGAGAACGACGGCGTAGGCTTGGGAGGCCCTGTTCTCGCCGACTTCGCCGATTTTTTCGTTGGTTTTGGCCTTCACGGAGACGCGCTCTTGGGGAATTGCCAAGAGCGGGGAGAGGGAAGCCTTGATCTCATCGATGTAGGGGGCGATCTTCGGCTCCTCCATGATGATGGTGGTATCGATGTTGACAACCTCGAACCCTTTCCGCGCGACGCATTCCATGGTCTCCTCCAGGAGGCGGCGGGAGTCTGCTCCCTTGTAGCGGGGGTCCTTATCGGGGAAGTGGGATCCGATGTCCTTCTCCCCCAGGGCGCCGAAGAGGGCGTCGATCACCGCGTGGATGAGGATATCCCCGTCCGAGTGGGCCACCCAGTGCTTGTGGTAGGGGATCTCCACTCCTCCCAAGACAAACTTCTCCCCTGGCTCTTCGAGACGGTGGATGTCGTACCCTAAACCTATCCGTAGATCGACCATGCTCTCCTCCTCTGGACTACTCCCTGAGTATAAGATAGGGAAGCAAGGAAAGCAAGGCGGGGCGCCCTTCCTGATCAGCCCCCTTCCTCTGGGAGCGGTTTGGCGGTATAATTTCTTGATCAACAGAACAGTGGAGAGAAAAGTGATGAAGAAAGGGATACTCTTGGTTGGGATTCTTCTTATGGCTCTTCCCCTCTTCTGCGAGGGGATTCAGCTGGAAAAGAAAGGCCTCACCTATGGGAAAGGGGCCGTCGATTTCTCGCTCCTCTACGCCATCGACATGGGCTACGACATGCAGAACGTGGCCGAGAGCGTGAAGTTGGTCTCCGGCTCCCCGGATCTGAAGCTTGAGGAGCTCTCCATCAAGAAGCTGGAAAAACCTGAAGGGAAGTACATCGCCATGAGCGGGCGGTTGGTCCCTGCGGGGAAGGGTGCCTACGAACTCGACAACTTGACCCTGAAGATCAGCTACGAACTCTGCGGCGAAGATTCCAACATCTGTCTCATGGCGAAGACCATCGAGGAGACGATGCCTCTGGACGGGAGCAAGCTCAAGGGTGGCGCCTTCTCCTTCTCCCCCTGGACACTGGCCTTCCTCTTCCTTTCGGGAGTGGCGACCTCCTTCACCCCCTGCGTCTTCCCCCTGATCCCCCTGATCTTCGGTTTCATCGGCGCGTCCGGAAAGAGCGTCAAGAAAGCCCTCTCCCTCTCCGTCGTGATGGCCCTCACCATGAGCCTCGTTTACGCCCTCCTCGGTGTCGCCGCCGCCCTCTCCGGGAAGGTCTTCGGAACCGCCATGAGCAGTCCCTGGTTCTTCGTTGGAGCCGGGCTCCTGATGGCCCTCATGGGGATCTCTATGTCCGGCCTTCTTCCCTTCAAGACTCCCGCCTCGGTCTCCAAGGCCCTGACGGGGTACAAGGGAAAGGGGTACCTCTCGGCGATGATGATGGGCCTCTTCCTCGGAGCCCTGGGCGCCCCCTGCATCGCTCCGGTTCTGATCTCCGTCCTGACCTATGTCTCCAGCACCCAGAACGGCGTGGCCGGAGGGGTGATGCTCTTTACGTACGCCATGGGGATCGGGACGGTCTTCACCGGGGCCGGCATCCTCTCCCTCTCCTTGGGGAAGCGTTTCCCTCAGGGCGAGTGGATGGGTTTCGTCAAGACCCTCTTCTCCTACCTGATCATCGGCGGCGGCTGCTACTTCATCGACAAGGGACTGCAGACCGGATGGCTGGTTCCCCTCTTCCTCCTCTTCTTCGGCGGCTGGCTGGTCAAACAGGCCTGGTCGTGTAAGCCTCTGGTCCGGGTGGGCTTCGTCATCCTTGCCTTGGCCTCTTGGGTCGTTCCCTTTCAGAAGGTCTACACAACGGCCCGGGAATACGGCCAGAAGAGGAGCGACATCGCCTGGGAGAGGGATCTGACCCAGGCCCAGAGCGTTGCCAAAGGGGACGGCCGCCTCCTCTTCATCGATTTCTCCGCGGATTGGTGCGACAACTGCAAAAAGCTGGAGAAGGAGCTTGAGGTTCTCTACCCCAACCTCAAGGAGAAGCTGGTCTTCGTGAAGGTGGACATGACCAAGTCCGGAGAGGTTCAGGACACCATGGCCAAGAAGTACAACATCATCGGGCTTCCCGGCGTCGTTATCCAGTGCCCGCAGGGGAAGC
>JAMOAD010000279.1 GCA_023621955.1 Acidobacteriota bacterium | reverse complement strand
TCCTTGTAGAGGTTGTAGAAGAGACCGTCCAGGGAGATCCGATCGTTCTCCCGGGTCTGATTCTCTTTGAGCATCGCCTTCATGGAGGCGATCTCCTCCCTCAGAGGCTCGATGTCGCCCGAGGGGGGCGTGAGGTTCTTCTCCCAACGGCTGAGGGTCTCCTGGGGGGGGGCGACCTTTCCTTCAAGGCGCTGGGTGCCCCACTGGAGAGTCTCGGCGGAGGCTCGGAAGGGAGGAGAGGCGGACTCCCTCTCCACGGCGGCCATGATTTCGAGCCACTCCCTTCCGCCCTCCCGGATGGTCTTGTTGGAGAGGATGAAGGCGTCCTCCCCCAACTCCTCCTTGATGCGGTCCATAGCCTCTTTGATGTTGTTGACCTTGTACTTTTTCAGTTGCATTTCAAATCACCCCCAGGGAAATGACTTTGACTGCGGAGGGAATCTCGGCTACCGAGAGGAAGACGAGTTGGGGTAGGAACCGTTCCGTCAATTTTTTGACATGGCTCCTGACGTCCGGAGAGGTGAGGACGATGGGTTGAACCTTGAGCCCCGATTTTTCCACGGCTCCCTGGATTCTCTTGACCAGCTCCCTGGCCATCTCGGGGGGCATGATGAGCTGGGGGAAGCCTTGGCTCCGATCCAAGTGCTTCTGGAGGGCTTCCTCGATCTCCTGACCCAGGATGAGGCAGGGGAGCTCCTGGGAGGGAGTCAGGTAGGGCGCGGTGAGAGAACGGGAGAGGGCCTGACGGACAAGCTCGGTAAGCTGGTTGATGTCCCTCGTGACGGGGCCGTAGTCGGCGAGAGTCTCGAGTATGGTCAGCAGATCCCTGACGGAAACATGCTCCCGAAGGAGGTTTTGAATGACCTTGTGGACCTGCCCCACAGACATCACCTTGGGTATGAGCTCTTCGACGACCTTGGGATAGCTCTCGCCCAGATTGTCCACCAGCTTCTGGGTATCTTGTCGTGTGACGATCTCCTCGGCGAAGTTCTTGATGACCTCCTTGATGTGTGTGGAGATCACCGTCGCGGGGTCGACAACGGTATAGCCGAGGAACTGGGCGCGTTCCCTCTCCTTCTCTTCGATCCAGAAGGCGGGGAGGCCGAAGGCGGGATCCTTCGAAGCGATCCCCTTGATGGTCTCCTTGGCGTTGCCGGGGTTGATCGCCAGCAGGAGGTTGGCGTAGACCTCCTCCTTGGCCACCGGGAGGTTCTTGACCAGGATCTGGTACTCCCGGGGGGCCAGCTTCAGGTTGTCCTTGATCCGGATCGAGGGGACGATGATCCCCAGCTCCAGGGCGAGTTGCTTTCTCGTGGTCTTGATCCTCGCCAGGAGGGGGGCGTCGTTAGCCTTGTCGACCAAGGGGATCAGCGAGTAACCCACTTCCAGGCCCAGGATGTCCATCTTCAGGAGGGCTTCGATCTTCTCCGGAGGGATCGCCGCCTTCACCTTCTCCTCCTCCCTCTTGGTCTCGATTCGCCCCTTGGTCTTGTCCTCAAGGATGAGCCGGTAGGTCATGTAGCCCAGGACGGTGGAGACCAGGAAGAAGGGAATCTTGGGGAGGCCGGGGACGAGGCCGAGGAGGAAGAGGGCGCCTGCGGCGAAGGCCATGGGCCGAATGTTGAACAGGACCTGCTTGGTCATGTCGGCGCCGAGAGTCGAATCCCCGCCGGCTCTGGTGCTGATGAGGCCGCCGGAGATGGTCATGAAGAGGGAAGGGAGAACCGAGACCAACCCGTCGCCGATGGTGAGGATCGTGAAGGTCTGGAAGGCCGTCGAAGGCTCCATCCCCTTCTGAAGGATCCCGATCAGGAGACCTCCGACGATGTTGATCAGGGTGATGATGATGGAGACCAGTGCCTCCCGTGAGGTGAAGCGGATGGCGCCGTCCATGGCCCCGTAGAACTCCGCCTCCTTCTTGATCACCTCTCTCTTGGCCTTGGCCTCCTCTTCGGTGATGAGGCCGGAGTTGAGGTCGGCGTCGATGCTCAACTGCTTGCCCGGCATGGCGTCCAGGACGAAGCGGGCGGAGACTTCGCTGGCCCTGACAGCGCCGTGGGCGACGACCATGTACTGGATGGCGATGATCACCAGGAAGACGATCACGCCGACGACGTAGTTGCCGCCGACGACGAACTGACCGAACGAGGCGATGACCCTACCCGCCGCGGTAACTCCCTCGTCGCCGTGGAGGAGGATCAGACGGGTCGTGGAGATGTTCAGAGCCAAGCGGAAGAGGGTCGACATGAGCAGGACCGAAGGGAAGACGGAGAAGCTCGAGGGCTGAACGATGTAGGCTGTGATCATGAGCACCGAGACGGAGATCGTGATGTTGAGGGTGAGGAGGAGGTCCAGGAGAAGCGGCGGGAGAGGGACCAGGATCATGGCGATGATCACGATCAGGAAGAGGGGGGCGACGACATGGGAGCGGCTTCCGAGGAAGGTGTTCAGCGTGAGGGAGCTATCCTGCGCGGCCATCAGAGACTCCTGTTCTTAAGCTTGTAGACATAGGCGAGAACCTCGGCGACAGCCTGGAAGAGGTCCAGAGGGATAGAGTCGCCGACCTCCACGTCCCCGTAGATTCTTCGGGCCAAGGGGGGGTTCTCGACGATGGGGACGTTGTGCTCCTTCCCCTTCTCCCGGATTCTTTGGGCGACCAGGTCGGCTCCCTTGGCCAGGAGCTGGGGCGCGGTCATGGACTTGCGGTCGTAGAGGAGGGCGACGGCGTAATGGGTCGGGTTCGTGATGATCACGTCCGCCTTCGGGACCTCTTGGATCATCCTCTTCATGGCGTAACTGTACTGGACGTTCCGGATCTTTCCCTTGATCCGGGGGTCTCCCTCGTTCATCTTGTACTCGTCCCGAACCTCCTGCTTGCTCATCTTCAGGTTCTGACGGAATTCGAACTTCTGGTAAAGATAGTCGAGGATCGAGAGGCTCAGGATGAAGAGGGCCGTCTTGAAAGAGAGGGAGAAGAGGAGGGCTCCGAGCTTGCGGAGGATGTCCATCAGGGGGAGGCCGGGCAGGCCGAGGATGGCGGGGAGCTCGTTGTCGATGATCCCGTAGGCGATCCAGCCGATGACGATGAGCTTGAGGAAGTTCTTCAGGAGCTCGACCGCCGTGGCCTTGGAGAAGAGAACCCGCTTGATTCCGGTGAAGAAATTCAGCTTGTCCGCCTTGAACTGAACCCTCTTCAGGTGGATGTTGATCGAACCCTGGGCGGCGGAGGCGAAGAAGGCCAGAGAGATGAAGAGGATGAAGAGGGGAAGGAGAAGGCCGACGTAGAAGGCCCCGGCGTTGGTCAAGGCGGAGAGGAAAGATGTGTCCGAGAGACCCTTCTCCGCGGTCAGGGAGAAGTAGTACCGGAAGACGGCGATCAGCCTCTTGCCGGAAAAGGGCAAGAAGTAGACCATGGAGAGGGTCATGGCCATCAGGGCGAGCCCCTCCCCGATCTCTCGGGAACGGGGGATGTTCCCCTCCTTCTTCGCCTGGTTGAGACGGTAACCA
>JAMOAD010000144.1 GCA_023621955.1 Acidobacteriota bacterium | reverse complement strand
GTGCGCCCCCCGGACGGATCAGGGGGGAGTGGTTTTCTTGAAGGCGAACAGCTCGAAAAAGTGTTTCAGTAGGGTGGGGTCGAAGTTCTCTTTTCGGGAAAGCATGAACTGGGCTGCTTCCATGGGGGTCCTGGCCACCGAGTAGGAACGGTTTGTGGTGATCGCGTCGAAGACATCGCAGATGCTGCTGATCTTCCCGTATATGGAGAGCTGGTGCTCTTTAAGCCCTTGGGGATAGCCGGAACCGTCGACCTTCTCGTGGTGTTGGGAGATAACGGAGAAGACGGTTTCGCCTCCGGCTTCGGTGCCCTGGACGATTTCGACGCCGTAGAGGGGGTGCTTCTTCATCTCTTCCCACTCCGAAGGGGAGAGTGCGGAGGGCTTGTTGATGATCCGGGAGTCGATCTTCGATTTCCCGACATCGTGGAGAAGGGCGCCCAAACCGACCTCCTTCAGCGTGGTGGGGTTGGTGATCCCGATCCGGTTGGCCAGGGCCACCGAGAAGGTGCAAACGTTGACCGAGTGGGTGTAGGTGTAGTAGTCGTGGGCTCGAATCTGCAGAAGGTTGACGAAGGCTCCGGAGTCCGAGAAGATGAAGTCGACGGTATGGTTGATGATGCCCCGGGCCCTCTGGATGTTCCCTTCGCTCCTGGGCTCCTTGAAGATATCTTCGACAACGTTGAAGGCGGATTCGTAGATGTAGGTCGCCTTGACGTTGAGGGAGACGGTGGGATCCTTGAGAATCTCTTCGATGTTGTTTTCCGCGTACTGCCGGAAAGACTTTCTCTCTTTGTTCTGCACGTAGAGGTAGAGAACGTTGTTCTCTTGGAGGGTGTGGATGTCGTCCTTGGTGATGGTGATGTTCCTGTGCTTGTAGAGGACGAAGCGGTTCTCCACCTTGATGTAGAGGTCGAAGTTGATCAGAGAGAAGGGGCGGAACTTGTCCAAGGCAACCGGGAAAAAGTAGAAATCCAGCCTCCCTTCATCCATAAAACAATCTTACTCTTCCTCACCGGGTTGTTCAAGGGCGAGAAGACGGCCGTATCGACCGTCGTATCCCTCTTCGACACGGAAGCGTGAACGCCGTAAGGAAGAGATCAAGGAGACGCTCACCCTGTCGAGCCCGCCCTTGAGAAGCTCCTCCGGGGAGAGGTCGAAGAGGATTCGGCTCTCTGAACCCAGGCTGGAGACCCTCTGGTGCCACTCCCTACGAACCCTGGTCGAGGAGGTGGGACGGCCCTGGGAAAGGGCGAGAATCTCCGGCAGAGGGACACAGTAGCGGAAGGGGGGAGGCGCCGGCCAGGGCGGGGGTGGGCTGAGCTCCACGGTCCTGGCGAGGACTCCGGGGGTGAAGGGGCGGCCGCAACGGGGGCAGAGAGTCCCCCTGGGCGAGGGGGGAGAGGAGACAGAGCAGGCGCGGTGGCCTTGCAGGTAGTACTTCCCCAGACCCGGGGGGAGCTCCCTGGTCTCCTTGATGCCGGTCCCCCGGGAGAGGGCCTCGACGATTCCGCCGAAGGAGAGGGTTCTGGGGGAGAGGAGCGTCGTCTCCCTCCCCAGGCTCCAGGGCGAATGGGCGTCCGAGGAGGAGAAGAGGGGGTGCTCCCTCAGGAAGAGGGGGCCGACGCACATGGTCGGATCGGCGGAGAGGCCTGTTTCGAAGCCCAGAAGGCGAGGGCCGGGATCACCCTCGAAGGCGGTCTCGAGGGAATCGAACCCCGAAAGGGCCCCCAGGAGAGAGTAGTGGGGGGTCCAGATGTGGGCGGGGATGAAGAGGGTTCTGTCGGTGACGGCCTGGAGAATCTCCAGGAAGGCGCGCAGGGAGATTTTGAAGATGGGCCTCCCGTTGCTCTCCAGCTTCCCGAAGGGAGCCAAGGCCCGGGCGAGCTCCTCGGCCTCCTGAAAGGATGGCGAAAGGAGGAGAAGGTGGACCTTCCGCTTTTTGCCGATGGGGCCGAAGATGAGAGAGACCTCTCCGGTCAGAAGGAAGAGGCACTCCCTGCCGGGAGGGGCAAAGAGGCCCTCCTCAACCTGGACGAGCTCCCTCCTGAGACGCTCTCTCCAGAGGGGGTGGAGGATGTCGCCGCTTCCCAGAAGGTCGATCCCCTTGAGCTTCGCGAAGGGGGCTGTCACCGAAGGGACCATCTCCGGGGATGTAGCTAGGGAGTAGGGGGAATGGACGTGGAGGTCGGCGTTAAGGTCCATCGGGGCGGATGTCCAAACGGTCTGCGGAGACCTTCTTGAGGTGGATCCAGGTGGTCAGATGGAAGAAGAAGAGGACGAAGAGCCCGTAGAAAAAGATGTTGGGTCCCGGAAGAAGGGCCATGAACCCCGTAACGGGCATCGCTAACGCCTCAAGGAGAACAAAGAAGAAGCGTCTGAGCCGAAGGCGCTTGAGCCAGAGGGCCAGGGCCAGGCGAACCCTCTCCTCGTTCCAGGGCTCAGAGGTTGAGACGACCAGCCGGTGTTGCTCCAGCTTGCCCAGGGTCTGCTCCCGGGAGAGGTAACGGGCCAACCGGGGGAGGTGCTTCTCCGTGAGGTCGATTCCCTTCTTGACCCACCGGTGGGAAGAGGTGAGGGAGGGGAAACGGGTCAAGACAACATCGGCCCTCAGGAGGTTCTCGAGCCGGATATGGATCGTTTCCATCCCTTAGAGCGGGGCTTTGGCCATGTACTCTTCGATGGTGCTCTTACTCTCGTGGGCCCACTTGTAGAAGTCTCTCTGCTCCAAGAGGGAAGCGGCCTCTTCGTCGATGTAGAGTTCCGCTTCGGGGTGCATCTGAAGAATGGATGCGGGGAAGGCCGAGCAGATCGGTCCTTCGACGCACCGTTTGATAGCGGTGGCCTTCTCGTTGCCGAAAGCCAAGAGGGCGACCTGATCGGCTTCCATGATCGTGCCGATCCCCAGGGTGATGCAGAAGGGAGGAACCTTTTCGGGGGCGCCGAAGAGGGAGACCAGGTTGTCCCTGGTGGACTGGGCCAAGGGCTTCACCCGGGTGCGGGAGGTGAGGGAGGAGCCAGGCTCGTTGAAGCCGATGTGACCATCCCTTCCGATTCCCAGAATCTGAATGTCAATGCCGCCCAGGTCCCTTATCTGCTCTTCCACACGTCGGCATTCGCTCTTGAGGTTCGTCGGGCGGCCGTCGATGAGGTAGATATTCCGGGGGTCGATGTTGGTCTGGTTGATGAGGTTCTCTTGAAAGTAGGAGAAGGTCGAGCAGGGGTGGTCATGGGGAATGCCTAAGAATTCGTCGAGAGCTAAGACCAGGGTCTCCGAAAAATCGACCTCTCCTCTCTTGTAGGCCTCGGCCATCTTCTGGTAGACGATCAAGGGGGTCTTACCTGAGGGAAGGCTTATGACGGGATACTTCTTGATGTTGACCAGGGAGACTATCTTCTCCACGATCTTGTCCGCCGCCATCTCCTTGGTGGCCTCGATAATGATTTCCATGGAACACCTCCGAAAACAGTTCTCTATTATACCCTAAAAGAGGGCTTAAGGGCAGGGGGGAACCTATTGACAAAGGGGGG
>JAMOAD010000038.1 GCA_023621955.1 Acidobacteriota bacterium | reverse complement strand
CATCACCTCATGGATCATGGTCAATTCCAGGTGGGTGTCGGGATCGTCGATGGGGATCCGGGAGTTCTCCGTCAGGTAGACGATGAGCAGGGCGAAGAGGACGAGGGCGAAGGCCGGACCAGCGACTCTCCAGCTTTCGACGGTCATCTTGACGTAGGTTTCCGAGAGGGAGAGCGAGCCGGTAGCCCGAAGGAGCGTCGCTAAACCGAGGATCATGGCAGGCTCTGTAAGGGCGGAGAAGAGAACCTCCCTGCTGGCTCCCATGCCCTCGAAGCTAGAGCCCGTATCCAGGGCGGCAACGACGGTAAAGAACCTCATCAGACCGAGAAAGTAGGAGAAGAGGATAAGGTCTCCCGCGAAGGAGAGAAGGCCGCTTCCTCCGGCCATGGGAAGAAGGACCATCGCGGCGAAGGAGCAGACGAGGCCGATCAACGGAGCGGAGCGAAAGATCCAGGTGGTAGTGGAGCTATAAACCGCTCCCTTCTTGAGGAGCTTCGCCAAGTCCCGGTATGTCTGAAGGAGAGGCTGACCCTTACGCCCCGCGAAGAAGGCCTTTGTTTTGTTGATGATTCCGGGAAGAAGGGGCGCTCCGATGAAACCGAGAACCAACATGACCAGGGAAAAGAGCCAACTCTTCACGGGATCACCTCAACTTCCAAAGGAGGAGGGCAACGAGGGTGAGAAGAATGCAGAGGATATAGAGGTTGAGCCGCCCGTGCTGAATCCGGCGGAACCGGGAGAGAAACCTTTCGATCGATCCGAACATCGGCTCGAAGAGCCAATCCCGGGAGAGGTCTGAAGTTTCGGTGGAGAAAGAGGAGGAAGAGGGAAAGAGGCCCGAGGGAGGAGTAAACCTCTTGCGGGTCCTCAGGAGGGGCCGGAAGAGCCGGGTTATGGGATCGGCAAAGGAGGAGGACGTGTACTGCATCTTTGCCGTAGGCGCGATGTACCCGCAGTCCCAGGTGGGAGCGGCAGTGACGTTCCGGCCCGCCATCAAACGTGAGCGGATAAAGAGTAAAAGCGCCAGCAGAAGGGCTTCGGCGAGGGAGGCTCCGGTAATCTTCCAGAGCGCGGCCGCCCCCTCGTAGGGAAAGGGAAGAGCCTCTCTTCCGCTTCCGGCGACAACGGCGATTACCGGAGCGAGAGCCTTAAGCACAAGGGGTCCCGTCAAACCGAGGATTCCACAGAATCCCGCCAAGACCAGGAGGGGAAAACCCATGAGCTTTCCGGTTTCATGGGCGCCTTCGGCCTCCTCGCTTCGTGGCTCGCCCAGGAAGATCACCCCGAAGGCTTTGGTGAAACAGGCGACGGCGAGACCTCCGATAAGAGCCAGAGAGCCGATGACGAGGAACCCTGCCGTCGAAGCGCCTCCCTTCATGGAAAGACTCCCAAGAGAGGCGAGGTAGATCATGAACTCGCTGGCGAATCCGTTCAGGGGAGGGAGGCCGCAGATCGCCACCGAACCGATCAGGAAGGTGGTCCCCGTGGTGGGCATCCGTTTGAGAAGCCCGCCAAGGATATCGATCTCCCTGGTTCCAGTGGAGTGGAGAACCGATCCCGCCCCCAAGAAGAGGAGGCTCTTGAAGAGGGCGTGGTTCACCACGTGGAAGAGGCCGCCGGCGAATCCGAGATAGATCAGGAGGGGGTTGTGACAACTCAAGCCGAAGACTCCGAGGCCTAGGCCCAAGGCGATGATGCCGATATTCTCGACGCTGTGGTAGGCCAGGAGCCTCTTGAGATCGTGCTGGGCCAAGGCGAAGAGAACACCCAGGACACCGGAGAAGGCTCCGACCGCTAACAGGACCCACCCCCACCAGGGCGCCGGAGTCCCAAGGAAAGTTAAAGACCTGACCAATCCGTAGATCCCTGTCTTGATCATCACACCGCTCATCAGGGCGGAGACGTTGGAGGGGGCCGCGGGGTGGGCTTCTGGGAGCCATACATGAAGGGGCATGAACCCTGCCTTGGTGCCGAAGCCGACCATGGCCAGGAGAAAGGCCACTCCGGCGGTTCCGGGAAGAAGAGCGTTCCCCGTGAAGGCGCCGAAGTCAAGGGTTCCACCGCTCCTTGCCCCGAGAAGGAGGAAAAAGACCAGGAGAAAGGCCGTCCCGATATGGGTGGCGATCAAGTAGGTCCACCCAGCCCGCCGCACCATGGCGTCGTCCTTCTCGAAGAGAACGAGGAAGAAGGAGGAGAGAGACATAAGCTCCCAAGCCAGAAGGAAGAGGAGGCCGTTTCTGGCCGTTATCACCACGAGCATGCTGACGACGAGAGTGCTGAAGTTAAACCAGTATAGGGAGAGGTTTCCCCGCTTCGGTATGGGAGAAAAGTAGCCGATACCGTAGAGGGCGGCCAAGGCGGAGACGACGAGAATCGGAAGGGCGAAGAGGGCTGAAAGGGGGTCCAGCCTCATAGTCAGGGAACCAAAGGGGAGGCTCCAGGGGAGTTCGAGAAGGGGAATCTCTTTGCCCAGGAGAGCGGAAAGCACCGGCGGAAGGGCCAGGAGGGAGCCGAGAATCACAGTGACCGGGGCGAAGATCCTAGCCCAGGCTGGGTGTCGCCATGAGATCAGGGAGACCAAGGCTCCCAAAAAAAGAAAACCGAGGGCCAAAAGAAAGAGGAGCATCACTCTTCCTCACCCTGGGAAGCCGTCGATGCCTCCCTTCGTTCATCGATAAGCCGGGCGATTCTGCGGGCCTCTTCGTCAATCTCCTCACGAGAGCCACGACGGGCGATGATCTCTTTGAATTCGGTCTGCCGAAGCGCGAAGGCCAATTGGGAGAGAAGGTTCAGGTGAGCGGAGATAGTCGGGCTGGCGATGACAAAGAGGGTATGGACAGGCTTCCCGTCCAAGGCGCCGAATTCTATGGAAGAGTCGAGAAAGAAGAGGGAGATCATAGGGCGGGGAAGGTGGAGGACGATGGGATTGCGGACGTGGGGGATGGCGACTCCATCGCCGACCGCCGTGGTTCCCAGAGTCTCCCTGGCCATGATCACTTGGAAGAGGAGTTTCCGGTCGACCCCTTCGGGAAGAGGCATCACATCTATACAGGCCTTGAGAACCGAAGCCTTCTCGGTCCCTCCGATCCGGTAGTGGATCCCCCCCACCCGAAGCGCCTCCGCTAAGCCCGGAGAGGGAACGCTCCCTACGTCTATTTCCTGGAAGATCTGGGTCGAAATGTTGATCCTGTGGGAAGTCGCCCACTCCAAGAGCTCTGCCCGGCTGAAACGGTACTGCCCGTTGATCTTATAGGCGGGAAGCTCGTTTTGCTTGACCCATCGGTAGATCGTCTTCTCCGAGACGAACAAGAGTTCTGCCGCATCGCGGACATTGAGTTGCATACTCTCTCAGTTGCCTCCCCTCTCTACTTGGACAAGTATGGACATAGTGCCTGGGTTGTGCCCGTTTGTCAAGGCAGAAAGCTCACGCCTAAGGGGAGAATGAGGTTCTTTCCCCGGGGCGCATGGCGCCCCGGGGAAAGTGTGCTGAGAAGAACCTTCTCCCGGCAGTATCCTGAAAAGGTTGCCAGGAGCTTCCCGCTTCTACG
>JAMOAD010000172.1 GCA_023621955.1 Acidobacteriota bacterium | reverse complement strand
GGCGTCCATGGATTACTGCGGTAAAAGGGCCATCGTTTTCGGAAACGAGAAGCTGGGAGTCTCCGAAGAGATTCTTCGATGGACCCATAAGAACATCTCCATCCCCATGAAGGGGATGGTTCGGAGCTTCAACCTCTCCGTCTCGGTGGCCTTGATCCTCTACGAAGCCTTGAGACAGAGGGAGGAGAAGAACTACCAGGGAGGCCTCCCCGTTGAAGAAAAGGAAGAGCTTCGCCGTCGTTGGCTTCATTCTGCTTCTCGTTAGCCTTCGCCTCTGGGCGGTTTCCAATCCGACCCCTCTGGAAGGGAACGGGCCACGCTATAGGTTGAAGATGAACTTCTCAGTGAAA
The DNA here is from genome assembly GCA_023621955.1 of Acidobacteriota bacterium. GTDB lineage: Bacteria > Acidobacteriota > Aminicenantia > JAMOAD01 > JAMOAD01 > JAMOAD01. The sequence continues at coordinate 16,735 of JAMOAD010000172.1, read as the reverse complement.
TCCTGGGGTAGGCTGGCCCTGCTCATCCCCTATAAGGCCTACCTGGAGGTGAACGGTGACCTGTTCCTGAGAGTCTATAAGGATGGGGAGAAGGGGGAGAGGTTCCTCTTCGATGGAATCGGAGAACCCGGCATCTACATGCAAACCATCGACTTCATCCCTTCGGAGGTTCATGTTCGGGCGGCCTCAAACTCGATCGAAGAGAGCGTCCGCTACGGGAAGGAGAGGCTGGAGAGCTGGAAAGCCGTCAACGGGTTCTTCTGCGAGAAGGTTCCCCCGAAAGGCTTTAAGGCTTTGCCGTTCCTCTTCAAGAAAGGGAATGGCAAGTTTACCTTCCTCAGGGACAGAGAGGGACTCTTCCCCGAAGAGAGCGTGGAAAACTCTCTGGACCTCTATTACCCCTGGCCTTCGAAGAGCAAGTTTTCGGTTCCCGCTTACAAGATGTTGGCGGCGGCCCTCACCTTTTTTAACACCCCCTTTAAAGGCGCCGAAGGGGAGAGCTCCTATAAGGTCATCAACATCAACTTGAACAGGCCTATGAACAAAGTCCTGAAGTATACGGTTCCGGCGGTTCAGAAGTTCGTTCAGCTCAAGCAGAGAAGGCTCTTTGCGGTGGACTTCCTCGTTACCCGAGAGGGGAGCTGGACTATCTACGAAGGGGAGAGCTTCCCGGAAGTGACGGTTTGGGGCGGGTTTTCGATAAAGGAGTACAGGCGAAGGGTTGTGATGGACCCAAAAACCTTGGAACTCAAGGAAGATCGCGTCTACTTCAAGATCTTAGACGATAAGGGACATGGGGGAGAGGGACGGTTGGAGTTGATCAGAGAGGACGAAGGGACTTTCGCATCAGCAGACGGAGTCCACTCTTCTCTCTCTGGTAGATGACCTTGTCCATCTTGGAGGCGATAATCAGCTTCCCCCGTCCGTGAAGGGGGGGGAAGAAGTCCTCCGGGGTCTCCTCGGCCGTGGGCAAGGGGGGAGGAGTCGATGAGGTTCCCTCTCCTTGGTCCTTGATGGAGAGGATGAACTGCTTCTCATCCCAGAGAAAACGGACCGTCACGCTCTTGGATTCGTCTTTGTGGTTACCGTGGAGGATCGCGTTGGCCAAGGCTTCACGTAAAGAAATCTCGATGTCCCAACGGTTCTCCTCGGAGACCGCGAGGCTCTGGGCGATGGACGTAAAGGCTTCGACCACGCTTTCGATCATGCCGACACGGCTTTGGATCTTCATGGACAAGACGTTCATCAAGAAACTATAGAAGAAAAGGGGTGGGGTTGTCAAGGAAGGAGAGCTTCGCCCCATAGGGTTTGGAGAATGGGAATTTTTGCTTGACAAGAGAGGGAAAGGGACTATATTTTTAAGTAGCGGATCTAAGGGGAAAACAAATGGAAAAGCGAAGGGAGAGTCGTCTAAGAAAGAAGTATATGGTTCGTTTCGGGGAGAACGATTTTGAGCGGCTTGGCTTCACCGGGGACCTTTCCAAAAAGGGGATGTTCATAACGTCAAGCCATGTGATCACACCGAATTCTCCTGTTCAGATTCTGTTTCACCACGATGACCGGGTCTTCAGCATCCAAGGGGTCGTGAAGTGGAGCCTTCGTTACCCCGGTCGCTACTCCTCCTATGTGCCGAGCGGGATGGGTGTTGAGATCAAGAAGGCCCCAGGGGATTACTACCGCTTTGTGGAAGAGGATGGGGATTGAGAAGGGAGGGCGAGAGCCCTCTTTTTTTTCTTTATATATGAGTCATGTATTATAAAGAAATATACTTGACAGTATATCAATAGCGCTGTATACTTGAAACATCTTATTCCTGAAAGGAGGTTGCCTATGGGAAAGATCATCGGCATCGATTTGGGAACGACGAACTCCGTCGTTGCCATCATGGAAGGTGGAGATCCCTCTGTTATCGTCAACCAGGAGGGGTCGCGGCTCACCCCTTCGGTTGTGGCCTATACTAAGGATGGAGAGGTTCTTGTCGGGCAGGTCGCCAAGAGACAGGCCGTTACAAACCCTGAAAACACTGTTTTCTCCATAAAGCGTTTCATGGGACGTCGTTACGACGAGGTAGGGGAGGAGACCAGGCTGGTTCCTTATAAGGTTGTCAAGGGCCCCCATGACGACGCTCGGGTCGAGCTTATAGGAAAGAGCTACCCTGCCCCTGAGATTTCCGCCAAGATTCTTGGCAAGCTCAAGGACGCCGCCGAGGCCTACCTCGGCCAGAAGGTGACCGACGCGGTGATCACCGTGCCCGCCTATTTCAACGACGCCCAGAGGCAAGCGACGAAGGATGCCGGAACGATCGCCGGGTTGAACGTTCGACGGATCATCAACGAACCGACCGCCGCCGCTTTGGCCTACGGTTTGGACAAGAAGAAGGACGAGGTGATCGCCGTCTTTGACTTCGGCGGAGGAACCTTCGATATCTCCATCCTCGAAGTTGGTGACAACGTCGTGGAGGTGAAATCCACCAACGGGGATACTCACCTCGGCGGGGATAACATCGACCAGAAGATCATCGAGTGGATCATCGATGAGTTCAAGAAGGAGAACGGCATCGATCTGAGCAAAGACAAGATGGCCCTTCAGCGTCTCAAAGAGGCCTCTGAGAAGGCGAAAGTGGAACTCTCCTCTGCCTTGGAGACAGAGATCAACCTTCCCTTCATCACCGCCGACGCCACTGGTCCCAAGCATCTGGTGAAGAAGATCAGCCGAGCCCAACTCGAGAACTTGGTGGAGGATATCCTCAAGAGAACCCTGGAACCCACCAAGGCCGCTCTAGCCGACGCGGGCATGAAGCCTTCGGAGATCAGCGAAGTGATCATGGTGGGAGGCTCCACCCGCATTCCCAAGGTCTACCAGATGGTCAAGGAGTTCTTCGGAAAGGAGCCCCATAAAGGGGTGAACCCCGACGAAGTCGTCGCCGTTGGAGCCGCCGTTCAGGGAGCCGTCCTGGCGGGAGAGGTGAAAGACATCCTCCTTCTGGACGTTACGCCCCTCTCCCTGGGTCTGGAGACTCTGGGAGGGGTCGCCCATAAGCTGATCCCCAGGAACACCACCATCCCGACGAAGAAATCCGAGGTCTTCACCACCGCCGAGGATTTCCAGAACACCGTGGAGGTTCACATCGTCCAGGGGGAGAGGGAGATGGCCTCAGACAACAGAACTCTCGGTCGTTTCCAGCTTTCCGGAATCCCTCCGGCACCCAGGGGAGTCCCCCAGGTGGAGGTTACCTTCGATATCGACGCCAACGGGATTATGAACGTCTCTGCGAAGGATAAGGGGACCGGTAAGACCCAGCAGATCACCATTACGGCCTCCAGCGGTTTGACCAAGGATGAAGTGGACAAGATGGTGAAGGATGCCGACGCCAACAGGGCGGAAGACGAGAAGCGTAAAGAGCTCATCGAGGCGAAGAACCAACTGGATAACCTCACCTACCAGATGGAGAAGATGAAGAACGAGAACAAAGAGAAGATGCCCCCCGAAGACGTGGCCGCCGTCGAAGGGGTCGTCAAAGAGGCCCGGGAGATCAAGGAGAAGGCCCAGACGAAGGAGGAGATCGAACAGGTTCTTCAGAAGATCAACCAGGTCTCTTCCAAGGTTGCTCAGAACCTCTACAAGACAACGGCCCAGGAGCCCCCGAAGGATCAGGGTGCTTCCGGTCAGCCACAGGGGGGCGCCGAAGCCGGAGCGCCCAACGGCGCCGAAGCTCCCGCCAACGAGGGTGAAGTCATCGACGCCGAGTTTGAAGACGCGAAATAAGTTTTCCCGGTAAGGGTTTTGTGTTATAAGGGTAGGGAGGGCCTCGGCCCTCCCTACCGAAAAAATGGCCCTTCTCGTCGATGGACGCTCCCTCCAGACACCCTCTCAACTGAGGGGGATCGGCCGTTACACCCTTGCCCTTCTTCGGTGCCTGAAGGGGCGGAGCCGATGCCGTTTCCTCTTTTTCGATCCGCCTCCTGAGGAGTTCTCCTCCCAGGCTCTCCTCTACCCGGGGCCGCGAAGGATGATCAGTTGGTTGGACAACCTCTTCCTTGCTCCCCTCTTCCGGCGTTTCGGTATCACCCTCTACCACTCCCCGGCCTACGCTCTTCCCGGAAGGATCCGGGGTTGTCGCTCTCTTCTCACCCTTCATGATCTGACCCCTCTCCACTTCGCCGAAGATTTCTCCTGGCGCAACCGAAGGGTCATCTCCCGACTCGTCGGCTCAATCGCTGACGCCGACCTCCTCCTGACCGATTCCGAAGCCACCTGGGAAGATCTGGTCTCCAGAGGGCTGGACCGAGGGGTTCCCCACAGGGTTGTCTACCCTCCCTTGACGGCTTTCTCTGATCTTGAGCCCCCTCAGATGGAGCTTCCCCAGGAGTACCTTCTCTTCTGCGGGGGACCGGACAGGGTGAAAAACCTGGAAACCGCCATCGCCGGCGCCGGTTTGGCGGGAATCCCCCTCGTTGTGGCCGGACCCGGAAGAGGGGGGGAGAGGGCGCCCGAAGGAGTTCTTTACGCCGGCCACCTCTCGGATCGCTCTTTGGGATGGCTCTACGCCCACGCTTCGGCTCTTCTGCTTCTCTCTTTGAACGAAGGGTTCGGTTATCCCCCTCTGGAGGCTCTCTCTTGCGGAACCGTTCCGATAGTCTCCGATCTTCCCGTTTTCAGAGAGGTTTTGGGGCCGGGGGCGATCTACGTCCACAACCCCAGAAGCGGCGAGGAGACGGCAGGAGCGATCAAGAGCCTTCTCTCGGACCGGACGCTTCGGCAGCGGGTCTTGGAGGAAGGGAGGAGGCGTCTTTCCCTCTACTCCGCCGAACGTTTCGGCGAGACTATGGGAGAGGTCTACGACTCCTTGGAGTAAGAGAACAACCTCAGGGGGTTGGAGAGGCTCCAGGAGGGTTCAGAGAGTGGCGTCTTCTAAGAGGAAGTTGACGTATTCGGTGATTCCCTGCTCGAGGGTGAACCAAGGTCCCTTGTAGCCGAGAGAATCGAAGAGTGCCGTGTCCGCTTGAGTGAAGTATTGGTACTGTCGCTCCAGGGCTTTGGGAAGGGGGATGTATTCGATTGCCGCGGGCATTCCCAGGGCCGAAAAGACAGCGCCCACTAAATCGTTCCAGCTGCTGGCCTTTCCGGTCCCGATGTTGAAGAGCCCGCAGGCCTCACGGTTGTCCAGGAAGAAGAGGGCCTTGTCGACGGCCTCCCTGACGTAGATGAAATCCCTCTTCTGCTCCCCGTCGTTGAAATCGGGGTGGTTTGAACGGAAGAGCCTGACCCTTCCCTCCTTCCGAATCTGTTCGAAGGCTTTCAGGATGAAGCTTCTCATCTCGCCCTTGTGCCCCTCTCCGGGTCCGTAGACGTTGAAGAACTTGAGGCCTGTGATATGGGAGAAGTACCCCTTTCTCAGGGCGTACCGGTCGAAGAGCTGTTTGGAGAAGCCGTAAGGGTTCAAGGGACGGAGTTGGGGGACAAAGTGGGGGGAGTCGCTGAAACCGAGCCTTCCGTCGCCGTATGTGGCCGCCGAAGAGGCGTAGATGAAGCGCACCTTCGCCTGCAGCGCATACTCGGCGAGGGAGAGGGTATACCGGTAGTTGTTCTCCATCAGGTAGGGGAGATCGTCTTGGGTCGTGTCCGAACAGGCCCCCAGATGGAAGATCGCCTCCACGTTCCACCGGGAGACTTGACCGGAGAGAACCTTCTCCAGGAAGGGTCCTTTCTCAAGGTAGTCGTCGAAGCGGAGTCGGTTCAGGTTTTTCCACTTGGAGCCTTTGCCAAGAGAGTCGACGATGAAGATACTCTCGTACCCTCTCTTGTTGAGGGATTCCACTAAGTTTGATCCAATGAAACCGGCTCCACCGGTGACGATGATCATCTCCTCCTCCAGAGGGTGTCTAATTTCTTAAACCAATATACCCTAAAGAACAGGGGAGGGCAACCTTCGCGGCTAGGCTTCCAAAGGGTCAAAAAGCTTGACAAGAGAAGGAGTTCCGGTAATAATCCCCATAATGCTCCTTTGGAGGTCGCCTATGGGTGAAGAGATCACGAATGAGATGGAAGAGATAATCCAAGACTTTATTCAAGAGACCATCGAAATCTTAGAGAGTCTTGACAAAGATCTTGTCATACTTGAGGAGACTCCCAACGACACCGAACTCCTCAACAGAATCTTCCGTAGCATTCATACGGTCAAAGGGACCTCAGGCTTCCTAGGCTTCGAAAGGCTTACCTCCGTTGCCCACAAGACCGAGGATATCCTCAACAAACTTAGAAAGGAGGATATCAAGCTCACCCACCGCCTCATGGACCTGATTCTGATCGGTGTGGACGGCGTCAAGGTCCTCTTCGGAGAGATCCAGGAGGATGGAACCGAGAAGGCGGAGATCGAAGAGACGGTCATGCGCCTGGAGCAAGGCCTCATGGAGGAGAGCCTGAAACAATCTCAGGGAGAGGAGGAGAGCGGAATCGTCCCCGTCCCCGACCTGAAGGTCTCTGAACCCCCTTCCACTCCCCAGGAGAGCCCCGCCGAGAAGGCTCCGGTTAAAGAGGAGACCCCCAAAGAGGCTCCTAAGATGTTGGGGGAGCTTCTTGTGGAGAAGAACCTTGTCTCCGAGCAGGATATTCTCGAAGCCTCCAAGGAGCAGAAGAAGCTGGGGGAGATTCTGGTCGAGAAGAACCTTCTGGAGAAAGAACAGCTTGACGCGGTCCTCGCGGAACAGAGGGAGGCCCAGGCCAAAAACTTCAAGAACAAGACCGAAGGGCAGACCATCCGTGTGGATGTCGACAGACTCGACAACCTTCTCAACCAGGTTGGAGAGCTTGTTTTCGAGAGGAACAGGCTGATCGATATGGTCAAGAAGCTCTCCTCCGGCGATGGGAGTGAGGGACACGGACAGCTGGGGGACAAGCTGGGAGCCATCTCGGACGATCTCAACTTCATCACCGGACAGCTTCAGATGTCGGTCTTGAAGATGAGGATGATCCCTATCGGAAGAGTCTTCAACAAGTTTCCGAGAGTCGTCAGGGACCTCTCTCGGAAGATCGAGAAAGAGGTGGAACTGATCATCTCCGGTGAAGAGACCGAACTGGACAAGTCGGTGATCGAAGAGCTCGGAGACCCCCTGACCCATATCGTCAGAAACTCCATTGACCATGGCCTGGAGACTCCGGAAGAGAGAGAGGCCTTGGGAAAACCCCGCAAAGGCCGCATCTGGCTGACCGCCAGCCAAGAGGGGAGTTTCATCATCATCTCCATCAAGGACGACGGGAGGGGAATCAACCTGGAAGCGGTGAAGAAGAAGGCCCTGGAGAAGGGGATCGTGAGCGCCGATAAGCTCAAGACACTGACGAACTCCGAGATCATCAACTTCATCTTCGCCCCCGGTTTCTCTACGGCGAAGGTCGTCACCGATGTCTCCGGAAGGGGAGTCGGAATGGACGTGGTCAGGACGAACATCAAGAAGATCAACGGTTCCATAGATGTCAAGAGTGTTCCCGGGCAGGGGACGGAGATGATCCTCAAACTTCCCTTGACTCTGGCCATCATCCAGTCTCTTCTTGTCACGGTCGGTCAGGAGCGGTTCGCTATACCCCTGGCCGTGGTCGTCGAAACGTTGAAGATCAACAAGAGCGAGATCAAGACGATTGAGCGCCAAGAGGTCCTGAAACTCAGAAACGAGGTCCTCTCTCTGCTCAGGATGGCGGACTTCTACAAGGTTGAGACGAGCAAGGAGCTGGAGAACCCCTACATCGTCATCGTCAAGGCCGCGGAGAGGAAGTTGGGCCTCATCGTCGATACCCTTCTGGGGCAGGAAGAGATCGTCATCAAACCTCTCGGGGAACTGCTTAAAGACACCAAAGGGATCTCCGGCGCCACGATCATGGGCGATGGCCTTGTCACGCTCATCGTGGATATCGCCACTCTGGTGGGGGAACAACGAAAAATCCTCTGATCCGTGATTCTCATGACGATGCCCGTGAGTTCGTTAGGCTCATAGAGGGGTATTCGGAGATTCGGGAAGAGGAGTTCCTTCAAAGGTTGGCGCTCTTTCACCAGAAAGAGGGTGGGGAGTTTCTCGAAGAGACGTTGAGCATTCTCCTCTCTCCGGGAACGCCCCTTCAGCTCCAAGACCTGATTCTGAAAACCTTCAGCCGTCGTCCTACTCCTGCGGTCCTGGGGACGATGTTGACCTACCTGAAGCGCCCTCCTCCTCTCAAGCTTTTCCATCAGGCCTTGGAGTGTATCAGGCCGTTCCCCTCCTTTGAGGTCGAGGCGAGCCTCCACTCCCTGAAGAGGGATGCTTCCCCTCCCTACCAGGAGCTGATCGCCCAGGTGTTGAAGTCTTTCTACCGGAAACAGGAGTTGCGGTACTTTCGGATCCTGTTGGGGGAGAGACGTGACAAGCTCCTGTGGGAAGAGTCTTGGGAGTACTTTATAGGCCATCCCGATCCTGCCTTGGCCCTTCATCTCCTTCCCCTCCTGGTGGAGGAGGAGGAAAACGTGAGGGAGAAGGCTCTGGACCTTATCTCCCGTATCCCCGATCCCCCCGTGGAGGTGACCGAATTTCTCTCTCGGCTGATCAAGACCCTCTTCAGCCGCGGCGGTGAGAGCCGGTTCCTGGGTAGAATCCTCTACGTCTTTTCCCTCTCTTCTTACCCCCACCGGGTCGGAGCGGCCGAGAAGTTCTTGAAAAACCTGGAAGAAGAGATCGGGGAGATCTTCCTGCCCTTCAGACACTCCGCCTACCTCCCCTTAAGGAGGGCCTTCTACCGGCCTCTCTACGAGGAGTATTACAGAAGGGGAGGGGAAGAGGAGAAGACCCTCGTGATCAAGCATATCCCCGTTCCTCTGGAGGAGTGGGCGAAGGACCTTCTCCGGCAGGCCTTGAAGGAAAGAACACTCCCGTTGGCAAGGGAGGCCTGGCGGAGGATCCTGGAGGAGAGGCTTGTAGGAGAGTACCTTGAGGAGGCTCTCGTATGCCCGGGTGAGATGAAGAAGGAGCTCCTCTCCGTCGCTTCCGAACTCGCTTCCCCCCTCCCTCTCGACCTTGTCCGCTCCTTTCTCCTGCAAGAGGGTGACGAAGTTGTCGAAAAGACGGTACTCTACCTCAGGGAAAGTCGTACCCCCTGGCCCTTGGAGTTTTTGCAGACCGTTCTCTTCTCAAACCTCTCCCTTCAGAGACGCCGTTCCCTCTTCCCCTTGATCTTCCGCGAGGGGAACCAGGAGAGGCTTGTGGAGTTCTTGAAAAGGGTTGTCCAGCGGAGGAAAGAGGGAGTTCTCAGGGGAATCGAGGGAGTCTGGGTCGGGGGCGTCGCCCGGTTGATCCGGGAGGGGGAGCTGGACGATCGGAGCCTGAACAGCCTGGTAGATCCCCTGATGCTTCTCTTCGAAGAGGCGGAAGAGGAGCCTCTGGTGGTCCAGATTCTCTTGGCCTTAAGGGAGTTGCGGGCCGACGAGGCGACTCTGGAGTTTCTCCTCCAGGAGCTGAAAGATAAGCAGCTCCAAGAGCTCAAGCGCCGTGGAGAGAGCTCCTCCCTAGGAGTTCTTCTCCATCAAACCCAGCGGGAAATCGAGAAGAAACAGCTGCTCCTTCGCTCTTCGGCCCAGGTGAAGGAACGTCTCGACCGCATCAGCCACGAAATTCCCCGCAAGAAAGAGGCCTTGGGTGAACTCTACCGGTGGCTTCTCGAGAAGCCCGATCCCCTCCTTCTGAAGGAGGCGAAGGGGAAGGTGGGGGAGGCTCTTCTCGGCGAGATCGCCAAACCCTTTCAGAGCCGTGAGAGGAAAAAAATGGTTCTGGAGCTGGTCTCCCTTCTGGGGTTAACCGAGGCGGTCCCCCTCCTAAAGACCTTTGCCTTGACTTCGACTCCGGACTTGAAGGATCTCCTGATCAAGACTCTGACTCAGCTCGAGGAAAAGTGATCTTTCCCCTCCTTCCTCTCCTCTGTGGAAAGGCCCTCTTCCTTATGGTATAATGCTCCCTTTGAGGTGGTGGATGAGCGCAAAGAAAAGGATGGGCAGCGGGAAGCGGAATTACGATTCTCTCGTCTTCTGGATGGTAATCTTGGTGATACTCATTATTTTGTGGAGTATCTCAACCTCCTCCGGGGACAAGATCGAGAAGATTGAGTTCTCCGGTTTCCTCCAACAGGCCAAGAGCGGGAATATCTCCTCTGTGGAGATCGAGGGCCAGAACCTCACCTTCTCCGTCAAGACGGATACCCTGGTGATCAACGGCAAGACCTTGGACACGAAGGCGACGAAGTTTAAGACCGTCCTACCCGACGGCTATGCCGCCGACCTTGTCAAGGGGCTCAGCGAGAGCTACCCCGATCTGAAGATCGAGGTCAAGAAACCCGCCGAAGGGGGCTGGCTCAACCTCCTGATCACTTGGTTGCCCCTGGTGCTCATCTTCGTCTTCTGGATCTTCATCATCCGCCAAATGCAGGGGGGGGCTGGTAACAAGGCCGCCTTCAGCTTCGGAAAGAGCAAGGCGAAACTCTTCGACGACAACAAACAGAAGAAGGTGACCTTCAAGGACGTGGCCGGGGTCGATGAGGCGAAAGAGGAGCTCACGGAGATCATCGAGTTCCTCCGCAACCCGAAGAAGTTTCAGAAGCTTGGGGGTAGGATTCCCAAGGGCGCCCTTCTGGTTGGTTCTCCCGGAAGCGGGAAGACCCTCTTGGCCAAGGCCGTAGCCGGAGAGGCGGAGGTTCCTTTCCTCTCCATCTCCGGGTCGGACTTCGTCGAGCTCTTCGTGGGTGTCGGGGCCTCCCGGGTCAGAGACCTCTTCGAGCAAGGGAAGAAGCTGGCCCCCTGCCTGATCTTCATCGATGAGATCGACGCGGTCGGTCGCCATAGGGGTGCCGGTCTCGGGGGAGGTCACGACGAGCGCGAGCAGACCCTGAACCAGTTGCTGGTTGAGATGGACGGCTTTGACGCCAACGAGGGGATCATCGTGATCGCCGCCACGAACCGTCCGGACATTCTGGATCCGGCCCTTCTCCGACCGGGCCGTTTCGACAGGAGAATCACCGTCACCACCCCCGACGTCAAGGGCCGTGAGGCCATCCTGAAGATCCACGCCGCCAAGGTTCCGTTGAAGAAGGACGTTGAACTGGCCCTCACGGCGCGTTCGACACCGGGTTTCTCCGGCGCCGATTTGGCCAACCTCATTAACGAGGCCGCCCTGAAGGCCGCGAAAGAGGGGAGGGAAGAGGTTCTCCAGGAGGATGTCGAGTACGCCAAGGACAAGGTGATGATGGGCTCCGAACGTCGGAGCATGATCATCTCCAACGAAGAGAAGAACATCACGGCCTACCATGAGGCGGGGCATGCTCTGGTGGCTCTTCTCATGCCCGATTCGGATCCGATCCATAAGGTAACGATCATTCCCCGGGGAATCGCCTTGGGGTTGACCCAGCAACTCCCCACCGACGACCGCTACACCCTCTCTCGGCGCTATCTGGACGCTCAGCTCGCCGTTCTCATGGGGGGGAGAATCGCCGAAGAGGTCTTCCTAGGAACTATGACCACCGGGGCCGGCAACGACCTTAAGAGGGCCTCCTCGCTGGCCCGCAAGATGGTCTGCGAGTGGGGCATGTCCCCCTTGGGCCCTATCGCCTTCGAGCAGAAGGAAGAGATGGTCTTCCTCGGAAAAGAGATCTCCTCCAAACGGGAGTACTCCGAGGCTACGGCCGTTCAGATCGACCAAGAGGTCAAAGAGATCCTTCTCTCCGCCTACCAGGTGGCCAAGAAGATCTTATCCGAGAACCGAGATGTGGTCGAAGGAATCGCGAAGGCCCTTCTGGAGAGGGAGAGCCTTGGTTCCGACGAGATCGCCGCGATCCTGAGACAGGAGAAGGGAGATGACGCCTTCGCCAACGTCTACAAGGTCTTAAGATCCGAGGGCGACATAGAGCAGGTTCAGGAAGAGGAAGCGCCTCCCGTGACAGAGGCGGAAGAGGAACCCAAGGACGAGGCTGAGGAGGTCCATGGCTGAGGAGCTTTTCGCCAACATTCTCTTCATTCTTCAGAAATTCCGCCTCATCGACCTGATCGATATCCTCCTTCTCGCCCTCTTCATCTACTTCCTTCTCCTCCTGCTCCGGGGAACCCGGGCGAGGCAGATCTTTCTCGGAGTGGCGGTCATTCTCTTCCTTTTCTTCGCCAGTTCGCTTCTGGGTTTGATCGCCTTCAATTGGCTCATGCGGAATCTGATCACCTACTCCTTCTTCGGTCTAATCGTCATCTTCAGTGAAGAGATCAAGAGCTACCTGGCCGCCTTAGGCTCCAAACTTCCCTTTACCACGCCTATGGCCGCCTCGAAACAGACGGTTGACGAGGTTGTGGCGGCGGTGGACATCCTCGCCCAGAAGGGTTACGGAGCGCTGATCGTCTTCGAAAGGAGCGTCTCCCTCAAGGAGTATGTCGGCAAAGGGGTTCCCCTGAACTCTCAGGTGACCAGAGAGCTCCTTCTGAACCTCTTTACTCCGAAGGCTCCCCTTCACGACGGTGCGGTGGTTATCTCCCGGGACAGGGTGAGCGCCGCCTCGGTTTTCCTTCCCTTACCCAACGACCTTGTAGAGCGTTACCGAAAGGGCCCCTATGGAACCCGTCACCTGGCCGCTCTGAGCGTGTCCAGGCTGAGCGATGCCCTCGTGGTCGTCGTCTCGGAGGAGACCAGTACGATCTCTGTCGCCCTGGACGGAAACTTGGTCAGAAATTATCAGCCGGAATCGCTCTACAGCTTCCTGGTCAGACAACTCGATGTGGGTGTGAAATGAAGAATCTGGGCCTGAAGTTTACCGCCCTCTTTTTAGCCATTGTTATCTGGATGGCCGTAGCCACCTATCGGAGGGCCCAGGAGGAGATCATTCTCAGCGTCCCCCTGGAGCTGAGGGACCAACCTCAGGGGATGGAGATCGTCGCCCTCTCCTCCACCATGGTGAACGTCAGGGTGCGCGGCTCCCAGGCTCTTCTGAGAACGCTGACCCCTTCGGACGTGAAGTTGGTGGTGGATGTGAACAGGGAGTGGGCCGCCTCCGGGGAAGCCAAGAAGGAGAGGGTTCTGACCGTCAAGTTTGAGAAAGAGATGGTCTTTACCCACCTCAAGGGCCTCCAGGTGACGGACTTTCTTCCCCCCCTGGTTCAACTTACCATGGAGAAGAGGGTGAAGGCCCTCCTGGACGTGAAGCCCAACCTGGACCTTCAGCTCAAGAGCGGTTTTCGAATCGCCTCCTACCACGTCACCCCCAAGAGCGTTCAGGTGGAAGGACCGGAATCCCTCATGCGGGGGCGTAAGTACGTGGAGACCGATCTCGTCCAGAGGCGCAACCTCGAGGGGAACCTTGAGATCGCCACTGCTGTGAGGCTCTGGCACAACAGGGTAGTCCTTCTTGAACCGAAGGAGAACCGCTTCACCGTCTCCCTGAGGGTGGAGAGAGCGCCGAAGGAAGAGAGCGACAAGAATCACCCTTAAGGAACGGAGAGAGATGAGACACCTATTCGGAACCGACGGGATTCGTGGAATCGCCGGGCAATACCCTCTTGTAGAGAAGATCATCTACCGCATCCCCTTCGAGATGAAGAGGGTCATGCCGGTGGAGAAGATTGTTCTGGGAAACGATACCCGAGGCTCCAGCGAGTGGATCGAGGGGCTTCTGATGGCGGGTTGCCGGGATTCCGGAATCCTTGCCGAAACCGTGGGCTCCATAACGACGCCGGGACTGGCCAAGATCGTCTCTCTGGGCGGCTATCACGGGGGGATCATGATCTCCGCCTCCCACAACCCCGCCGAGTTCAACGGGATCAAGATTCTCTCGGCCCAAGGGGAGAAGCTGAACGACGGCCTGGAGAATGCCATTGAGGATGGACTTCTCTCCATCAACGGGGAGATCACCCAGGTGAACCCTGCGCAGAGGCGCTTCGCCTGCCCTGAAACCATCAACCTCTACAGAGACTTTCTCCTCCAAGCCTCCCTCCATAGGCCTCAAAAACCTAAGCGTATCGTTCTCGACTGTTCCAACGGCGGAGCCTCCTCATTGGCGGAAAAACTCTTCCGCGACGCCGGCTACACCCCCTTGGCGATCCACTGCTCCCCGAACGGGAAGAACATTAACCACGGTTGCGGGGCTCTTCATCCCGAAGAGATGGCGAGGGCGGTCGTGGAAAACGGAGCCTTCGCGGGCTTTGCCTTCGACGGCGACGCGGATAGGTTGATCATGGCCGATGGGCGCGGATCCGTGATGAACGGCGACCAGATTCTCCATCTCTTGGCACACCTTCTGATGAAAGAGGGGTACCGGGGAGAGGTTGTCGGGACCGTAATGAGCAACCTGGCCCTGGAAAACCACCTCAAAGAGATGGGGCTGAGTTTTTTCAGGACTCCCGTGGGGGATAGGTACGTCTGGGAGCGGATGGTCTCCAGCAACTCCCGCCTCGGTGGGGAGACCTCGGGACACATCATCCTCAGGCCCTACCATGTCACTGGAGACGGTCTCCTGGCGGCCTTGAAAATACTCGACTTCCTCGAGAGCGAGAACTCACTCCCTGAGGAGTACCACAACTCCCTCTCCCTCTACTCCCAGATCCTCGTCAACCTTCGCATTCGGGAGAGGGTCCCCTTGGAGAGTCTCGGGGAGATAGGGGAACTCGACCGGGTCACCAGAGAGAGGTACGGTTCACAGGCGCGCCTGGTGATCAGGTACTCAGGGACCGAGCCCCTCCTTCGCCTCATGGCTGAGGGGGAGGATGAGGAAGGCCTTAAGGCCTTGGTGTGCGGATGCGCCGAGAAGATAAGGAAACGCTTAGGGGAGGAACCATGAGACTAGGAGTCAACGTTGACCATATCGCCACCCTTCGTGAGGCGAGGAAGGGGCGGGAACCGGATCCAGTGCAGGCGGCGGTTTTAGCCGAGTTAGGAGGGGCGGATGGGATCACCGTTCATCTGCGGGGAGATCGAAGGCACATCAAGGAGAGGGACATCGAAATCCTCGGCAAGACTGTGACGACCCACCTGAACGTTGAAATGGCGGCCACCGAAGAGATGGCTACCCTCATGCTCTCGCTTCTTCCCCACCAGGTGACCCTGGTGGCCGAAAGAAGGGAAGAGATTACCACCGAGGGGGGGCTCGACGCCGTGATCAACCAGTCTCACCTTCAGAACTACATCCAGAGCTTTCACTCGGCGGGAATCAAGGTAAGCCTTTTCATCGATCCCGATAAGGAGCAGATCCGGGCGGCCCACAGGATTGGAGTAAAGGCCATCGAGATCAACACGACGAAGTTTTCCGAGGCCGGGGACCGAGACGCCGCCATGAACGAACTCGTCAAACTCAAGGAAGTGGCCAAGTTCGCCGGGAAACTGGGCCTTGAGACCATCGCCGGACATGGGCTTAACTACAGGAACATCCTTCTCTTTCGGCAGATCCCCGAGGTGACGGAGGTGAACATCGGCCACTCGATCATCGCCAGGGCCGCCTTCGTCGGGCTCGAAAGGGCGGTCCGCGAGATGAAGGCCTTGCTCTCTCTCCCGTCTCCGCTCTACGAATAAGCTCAACCGCCATGGGGGAGTGCCTGAAATGTGGACAGTGCCTCTCCTCTTGCCCTGTTTATAAGACTCTTCGAGACGAGGCCTTCTCGCCCCGGGCCAAGGTCTCCCTGAGCGATCAGGGCGGAGAGCTTTACAGAAAAAGGCTTCTGCAGAGTTGTCTCCTTTGCGGCGGGTGCCAGAAGAGTTGCTCCGGAGGGCTGAAGACGACGGACCTGTTCCTGGAGGCGCGCAAGAGGTTCTCCCGTTCCCTCCCGGTGTCGAAAAGGGCGGCCCTCTTCGTTTTCCGCCGCCCCTGGCTGGACCTTGCGAGGGCCTTTCCTCTCCATCGGCTCCTCTCACCCTTCTCCCGGCCCCGCGGGAGGAGTCCCTCCCTAAGTCGATCTCAGGGGGGAGAGAGGGTTCTCCTCTTTCCCGGGTGCCTCAGCAGATACCTTTTTCCGGAGATACTCCGTTCCGCCCTGAGGCTTCTGACCTCCATCGGATACTCCCCGGTGGTTCCCCCCTTCGACTGTTGTGGCTTCGCTCCTCTGAGCGCCGGCATGCAGGAGAGGTTCGAGCGCCTGAAGAGGACAAACACCCAGCTGCGTGAGAGGGCGGGGGGAGGAGCGGTGGTTACCCTCTGCCCCACAGGGTACCATACCCTGACATCCCTCTACGGATGGGGCGACGTGTTCAGCCTTCCGGAGTTTCTGAAGGCCCACGGGGGGGGGATGCTGGAGACGCTGAGAGCCGATGGCAGGAGAATCGCCCTCCACCTCTCCTGTCACACCCAGAACTTTCATCCCCGGGCCAACCTCCTGGAAGAGATTCTCAGAGACCTTCCGGGGGTGGACCTTCAGGTTCCCCAAGAGCGAAGGTGCTGCGGTTTTGGAGGCTCTTTCGCCGTTTCCAACCTGGAGCTCTCAGAGAGAATCGCCCGGGAGAACATCGCAAACTTCGACCAGGGGGCCGAGGTGATCACCGATTGCCCCGGATGCGCCCTGCAGATCGGGAGACGTCGAAAGGTCTCCCATGTGGCCGTCTTTCTCGATTCCCTGGCGAGAGGTTTCGATGAACTCTGAGCTCTGGAGGACCGCCCAGAGACTCCTTGCCCTAGCCAGGAGCGGTTTGGCCTACTCTCCCGCCCCCTACGACAGGGAGAGGTACGAAGAGATAGAACAAACGGCGCTCCGCCTCCTGGAACGGGAGGCGGG
>JAMOAD010000123.1 GCA_023621955.1 Acidobacteriota bacterium | reverse complement strand
CCCCGCCCCCGCCTCCGCCTCGTCCGCGGCTGCGCACGCCGAAAGCAACGCCTCGATCCGCTCCCCCACCGGGCCTCCCGGATGCCGAAGTTCATCCCTCCTCCGTAGCCTAGGTTCTTCCCGGTTCGCGTCAGTTTGACCCCCGCCGACGAAGCCTCGGCGGGTAAGGAGTAATCCTGGGTGTCGCTGTTGTCGATCACCAGAAGGAGGTAAGATTCCGGCGCCCCCTCCCAACGGAGGATCGATTCGAGACACCTGCGCGTGTAAGAGGCCTCGCCGTAGTGGAGGACCAGAACCGTTGTCAGGGGCTCAGACATAGTCGCCCTCCCGGATTCTCCGCAAGAGAAGGTTCAGGGCTTCGGGCCGGTTTCGGAGGAGGCGACGGGCGGAGAGCCTTCGCGCGGGGAGGGCGGCGATTCCCGCGAGGGAGCCCCAGAGGAAGGCCAGGAAGGAGAGGGGGCGGCGGACCGTCCCCGCCCAGAGAAGACCCCTCCGGCGGGCGATGGGCCAGCCGTTCTTCAAGATCGTGAGCGCCGGAACGTAGGCCCCGACGACGCGGAAGTAGTTCCTGCCGATGAGGTAGAATTTGCTGGGCCGGATCCGGTCCGCCGTGAAGGAGCGACGGTGGCGGCACAGGGGGCGGTGGAGCAGACCCGCCCGCAGGCCTTGCAGGTTGGCCCGGAAGCAGCACTCCACATCCTCGTAGAAGCTGACCAAGCTCTCGTCGAGAAAACTTCCCGCCGTCGACAGCCCCTTGACCGCTTCGGTCCGGAAGAGGGCGGCGGCGAAGCAGGGGCCGAAGAGGGGTCCGTCGACGCCGTTCTCGTCGAGAACCTCGCCGTGGCCACGGTCGTAGACGTGGAGGTCCGGGGAGATTCCTATGCCCAGGGAGTCCACGACCTCTTGGGAGCCGTAGGCGACGATGGCGCTCTGGACGAAGTCGTACCCCCGATCCTCGGCGAACCCCAGCAGGGAGTCGAGCCACTCTTCGCGCAACTCCACGTCGTTGTTGACCAGGGCGATGTACTCCGGGTGGAGCCGAAGGGCGGCCTCGATGCCGATGTTGTTGGCCCTGGCGTAGCCGGAGTTCTCGTTCAGGAAGAGTACCTCCGCCTCCGACGAGGAGGCGGAGGTTCCGGTGGCGTTGGGCCAGGATGGAGTCGACGCAGGGCCCCAGGACGGCGGCGCCGTTGTAGTTGACCACAACGAAAACCACGAGACTATCCATGGGAGAGCGCCTCTTCCATCACCCTCTCGATCCGGCGGACGTAGTGGGAGGGGTTGTACCTGGCCAGGGCCCTCCTCCGGGCGTTGACGCCGATCCGCTCCAACAGAGCCCGGTCTTTGGCCAGCGCGAGAATCCGGCGGGCCAGGGCGGCGGGGTCTCCCTTGGGTACGATGAAGCCCGTCTCCCCCTCTTCGAGAATCTCCCCGATCGATCCGGTCTCGTAGGAGACCACGGTTTTGCCGAAGGCCATCGCCTCGGTGACCACCATGCCGAAGGGCTCGTCGTAGAGGGAGACCAGGCAGACCACGTGGGCCTGACGGTAGACCGGCGTCGGGTCCTCCAGAAAACCGGTGAAGGTCACCAAGTTTTCGAGGCGGAGCCGTCGAACCCTCTGCCGGAGGGAGGCTTCGTAGCGGGCGTCCATGGCCCCTCCGGCCAGGATGAACCGGACCCGGGGCGTCTCTTTCGCGACCAGGGCGGCGGCGGAGAGGAAGTCCCGAATCCCTTTGTGCCGGGAGAGGACTCCCAGATAGGCCACCACCAACTCCTCCTCCGCTTCGAGGAAACGCGGTTCCTCCTGGGAGGCGGCGGCGAAGATCTCCGGGCGGAGCGGGGGGTTCAAGGTGACCAGCCTTTCCCGATGCTCTCGGGGGGAGGCCAGCCTCTCCCGGGCCTTCTCGGAGAGGACGACGGTTCTGTCGGCCAGGGGGAGAAGGCCCTCGGAGATCTCTTCGGTCCGCCTTCGCCGCAGGAGGGTCCGCAGCGGAAAGAGGGCTTTGGCTATGGCCCTGCGCAGGGGATTCTCGATGCAGGGGAAGGGGTAGAGAATCTCGTGGATGAGCCAGACCGCTGGGACTCCGGCCCTCCGGGCTGCCAGCAGGGGGGCGGCGTTGACGATGGAGTTCGCCACCACCAGGCCGATCTTCTGATCCTGAATGAGAGCGGCGATTCCTCGGATTTCCTCCTCCTGAGCCGCCGAGAACCTTGCCAGGAGGCGACCGGTCTTCCGGTTGGGAAAGAGGAAACCGCCGAAGAGAGGGTAGGGGAGAAGGCGGGTCTCGATTCCGGCGGCCCTGGCCAACCCGTTGACGCGGCCCTCTCGGTTGCTGAGAAAGAACGGTCTGAAGCGACGCCTGTCGACGTTGCCGGCGATGGTGAGCAGGACGAACTCCGCTCCCGCCACCAGCCTCTCCGAGGCCAGGTGGTTGCAGAACAGGACGTTCACGACCGGTCGCAGTGCAGTGTCAGGTGCCATTCGCCTCTCTGACGGCCGACGGCTCGCCCAGGTCCGCCGGGGCGATCGCGGCCGTTCGGTCCCCTGAGCCTGAACAGGGTCCGCGTCGCTTCGGCGAGGGCCGGCCGTGTCCTTTCCCAGGAATGCCGCCTCTAGGATAACAGAAAAGCGGAGGATGAGACAAGGCCGCCCCGGGGGTTTGGGGCTCCAGGTACGCTTCGAGGGGTTCCTCTCCGGTCCTCGGGGAGGGGAAAAAGATGGTATACTGAGAAACGGTCCGGCGTCGGCCGGAAGGGTGAAGGAGGATGTGAAATGGTTGAGACGCTCTCGTCAAAAGAGGGTTCTTCTTCGGCGGCCGGGAACCTGAAGGCGGTCTTCCCCGGGAAGTATATCCAGGGAGAGGGGGCCCTCGGAGAACTGCCGGATCTGATCGGGTTGCTGGGGAGGAGGGGGCTGATCCTCGCCTCACCCTCCGCGAAGAGGGAGTACCTCTCCGGTTACGCCTCCCAGGGTCTTCCCCTGGAGGAGTTTCGGGGGGAGTGTTGCGAGGGTGAGATCAGGCGTTTGACGGAGATCGTCCGCCGGGAGGGCGCGGATGTGCTTGTCGGGATGGGCGGCGGGAAGGCCGTTGACACGGCGAAGATCGCCGCCGACAGGGCCGGAATCCCGGTTCTGATCGTTCCGACCATCGCCTCCACCGACGCCCCCTGCAGCGGCTGCGCCGTTGTCTACACCGAGGAGGGGGTCTTCGAATCGGTCTCCTACCAGAGGATGAACCCCTCGGTGGTGTTGGTGGACACGAAGGTGATCGCCGCGGCCCCCACCCGTTTCCTGGTGGCCGGCATGGGCGACGCCTTGGCGACCTGGTTCGAAGCCCGATCCTGCGAACGCACCCAATCGGCGAACGAATGCGGCGGGTACACCACCCTCACGGGGCTGACCCTGGCCAGGCTCTGTTACGACACGCTCCTGCGCTACGGTCCGGACGCGAAGAGGGCCAGCCAGCGGAAGATCGTCACGCCGGCCCTGAGCCACATCGTGGAGGCCAACATCCTGCTGAGCGGAATCGGCTTCGAAAGCTCAGGCCTTGGGGCGGCGCACTCGGTTCACAACGGCCTGACCGCGCTGGAAGAGACCCACCCCTACTACCACGGGGAAAAGGTGGCCTTCGGCCTGCTCACGGGGCTTCATCTCACCGACGCCCCTCCCGAGGAGACCGCCGGGGTCTACGGTTTCTGCGAGGAAATCGGTTTGCCGACGACCCTCTCCGGGATCGGCGTCGACGCCGCCGACAGGGAGAGGTTGGGGAGGGCGGCTTGGAAAGCCTGCGCTCCCCAGGAGGGGATCCACCACGAGGCGGGGGCGATGACTCCGGAAAAGGTTTTGAACGCCATGATCGCCGCCGACGCCTTGGGGAGCGACAGGAAGGCGCGACAGGGGACTTGACACTCTTCCGTCGATATCGTAAAAAACTACATGGAAAAGATCGAAATCGTCAAACGTGACGCGGTTCATACCCTTTCGCTCCAAGCGGTCTGCGGGACGCTCTCCCTTCCCAAGGTGATCGGCCGCTCTTACAAGAAGATCGCCGAGCACATGGCCCGCCGGGGGATCGAGATGGCCGGCGCCCCCTATGTTCTCTACAGGGGCGTGGATTGGGAGGATCTCAACACCCAGGGGATGTTGAGGATGGCGGTTCAGCTCTTCACCAAGAAGTGGAACCTGGAGATCGGTTTTCCCCTTCCAGAGGCGGGGGAGGGGAACGAGGGGTTCCGGGAGGGGGAGATCCCCGGGGGAGAGTACCTTCAGATCCTCCACCGAGGCTCCTACCGGAGGGTGGGGGAGAGCTACAAACTCCTTTGGGCCTACGCCCTGGGGGAGAAGCTGAACCTTCGGCCGGAATCGATCGAGTTCTACCTCAACGATCCCGCGACCACTCCGGAGGGGAAACTCCAGACCCTAATCCTGATCCCCTTGCGGGGGAGGGGGGAGTAGGGCCCGGAAAGCGCCGGTTCTTCACCGGCTCCCTGTCGGAGAGGGCGGGAGCCCCTTGAACAGGGGCTTTTAGCGCTCCTTCTCAGATCTTCTGCTTGATCTGCTCGATCTTGAAGACCTCCAGAGAGTCTCCGGCCTTGATGTCCGAGTAGTTCTCCAGGCGGATACCGCACTCCTGGCCCTCTTTCACGCTCTCCACCTCCTGGGTGTAGTGGTGGAGGGTCTGGATCTTG
>JAMOAD010000263.1 GCA_023621955.1 Acidobacteriota bacterium | reverse complement strand
CCCGTCGGAAGAAACCCTCCCAGAGCGTCGAGGTTAGGAGCGATCGAAGGGCACCCCTCCTCCCTTCCTCAGTTGAACCACCAAGAGCCCGACACGGATAAGGGCGTAGAGCATGACGATAAGGAAGAACCCCACGCAGATCTTCATCCCCGTGAACAAAGCCTGATCTCCTGGGTTGGAAAAGGTTCTTCGGGAGAGGAAGAAGTGTCTGAACGAATTGATCTGGAGCAACAGCAGGAGAAAGAAAAGGAAAAGAAGCCTCATGTACTTGGCCGCTCGGGAAGGGTTGTCCGTATAGATCTCCGGAGTCCGCTTCCCGTCGCCCCGAGGTGTTGAAAAGTATTGCCACCCCCCCATCTCTCCCCGGTGTTCCCATCCGGCCTCCCGAAAGAGGGAGAGGTACTCCTCCCGGTCACGCTGAAACCCCGAGCGGTAGTCGAGACGGAAGACAAGATCGGCGGGTTCCCCCTTGCGAAACCTGTAGAGGAAAGGGGAGACGCGCAGGAGGTGCCACCCCTCAGCGGCCATCCTTCCCAACCACTCCTCCTCTTTCCAATCGTTCCAGGCGAAAAAAAACTTCCAGACTCTCTTCTCTTCCATCATCCCTCCCGGGACAGGAGTTCCCGTCCCCATCGACTCAACCTTTCCAGCCGTTCAGACTCCAAAGCCACAACCCTTCTCCCCAGAGGGGTGAGAAGGTAAAACTTCTTCCGTTCCCCACCGTTCTCCTCCCCGGCCTTCTCCAGGAGCCCCTCCTTGAGAAGCTTCGTCAGGGCCCCGTAGAGGGTACCCGGACCGAGGCGGATCTCTCCGCCCGTCACCTCTGCGACCTTCACCATGATCCCGTAACCGTGGAGGGGGTTCCCGAGGGAGGCAAGAATCGCGAAGGTGCTCTCCGTCAAGGGGAGATACCCGAGGGCTCTCTCTTCTTCACTCTTCAACGTTGTAGTCACTCCTTTTATATCGATTTCCGTTATATCGCTTGCCGATATATTATCGCACCCCCCGGAAGGAGTCAAGAGGGAGAGGCAATTTTTCACCCAGGAGAGATCCTCCCCTTTACAGATCCCCTCCTGCGGGGTAAGGTAGTCGGGGAGGAGAGCATGGGCTTCTGGAACCGATTCTTTTGGAACAACACCCTCTTGAACTGGGCCGTCTCCCTGGGGGAGTTTCTCCTCCTCTACACCCTGCTGGAGCTCATCCGGGTCTTTCTCCTGAAAAGGTTGCGCAAGCTCGCCGCCAAGACCAAGACCAAGGTCGACGACCTGATCGTCCAGGAGCTGGAACGGACCCGCCACACCCTCTTCCTCCTCGTCTCCCTCCACGTCGCCTCCCTCTCCCTGACCCTCCCCCCCAGACTCTCTCGGCTTCTTCTCTCCCTGACAGCCCTGATCATCTTCTTTCAGGTAGGGCTCTGGGCGACGACGGCGATTCGCTTCTGGCTGGAGAGGTACAAAGAGGAGAAGCTCCGGGAGGACGCGGCGGCGGTCACTACCATGGGAGCCTTGGCCTTCCTGGGAAAACTGGCGGTATGGACCGTCCTCCTCCTTCTCGCCCTGGACAACCTGGGAGTCAACGTCACGGGGTTGATCGCCGGCATGGGGATCGGCGGCATCGCCGTGGCCCTGGCGGCCCAGAACATCCTGGGTGACCTCTTCGCCTCCCTCTCCATCGTTCTGGACAAGCCCTTCATCATCGGAGATTCCATTGCCTTCGACGGCCTTCAAGGGAGGGTCGAGCACGTCGGCCTGAAGACCACCCGCCTGAGGAGTCTCTCCGGTGAAGAGCTCGTGGTGGCCAACTCGGACCTGCTGAAGTGTAGAATCTCCAACTACCGGAACATGAGGGAGCGCCGCGTCCTTCTCACGTTGGGAGTCTCCTACGACACACCCACAGAGAAGGTTGAGAGGCTTCCCCAGATGATCTCCGACCTCCTCCGGGGTCCGGAGAGGCTCCGCTTCGAGAGGGCCCACTTCAAGGGCTTCGGGCCTTCGGCCCTGGAGTTTGAGGTCGTCTACTGGGTCACCGAACCCGACTTCGGCCTCTTCATGGACCTCCAGCAGTGGGTCGCTCTCACCCTTCTCAAGGCCCTTCGGAGCGAGGGAATCGAAACGGCCTTCCCAACCAGGACCATCCACCTTCACTCCCCTTCCAGAGAGGAGTCCCAGGGGAGGGAGGAAAGATGAAGAGGGCCCTCCTCCTCCAGCTGGCCCTTCCCAGGCTCAACCCCCTGGAGGAGAAGGGGAACATCCCCCTGGGCCCGGCCTACCTTAAGGCCTACGCCCAAAGCGTTCCCTCCGTCGGCGGAACCTGGGCTCTGGACATCCTCCCCAGACGGGAGGCGGACTTCCTCTGCGCCGAAGATGTGGCCAAGAGGGTCCTCCAGGAGAGGCCCGAGACCGTCGGCTTCTCCCTCTTCCTCTGGAACATCGAGAAGAGCCTGGCCGTGGTTCGTCGGATCCACGAGGAGAGACCGGAAACGGTCTTCCTCTTCGGCGGTCCCGAGGTAACAGAGGAGAACCCCCTCCTCGCCCAAGAGCCCCTCTTCCAGACCGGAGTCATCGGCGAAGGGGAGAGAGCCCTCTCTCTTCTCTTGAAGGGGGTCCCCCCCGAGAGGGTTCCCGGCGTCCTCTGGCGGAACCGTGAGGGGAGGCTTGTCCCCCCCAGGGCCCTTCGCCCTCTAAGGCGCTTCCACAAAGGCCTCAACCCCTACCTGGCAGGAGTTCTGGAACCCCTTCCCGGGGAGCCCCTCTTTATCGAAACCGTTCGGGGGTGTCCCTTCCAGTGCGGTTACTGTGTCTACAACAAGCACTACCCCCAGATCCACCCCCTCCCCCGTTCCTGCCTCCGCAAGACCCTCCGCCTGGCCAGGGAGCGGGGAATGGCCAGGGAGATCTTCCTCCTGGACCCCTCCTTCAACGTTCAGCCCGAGTTTGAGGAACTCCTGAAGCTTCTCAAGGAGGAAAACCCCGGAAGGGTGTTGGAGTTTCACACGGAGTTGCGGGCCGACCTCCTGACGGATTCTCAGATCTCGCTTCTGGAACAGATGAACCTCAAGGGTGTCGAGGCAGGGCTTCAGAGCATCACCCCCGAGGCGCTCAGGCTCATGGGGCGCTCCCAGGTGGTCCCCCGCTTTCTTGAGAATTGCCGTAAGCTCACGGACCGGGGGGTGAGAGTCAAGGTAGACCTGATCGCGGGCCTTCCCGGGGATACCCCCGAGGGGTTCCGTAAATCCGCCAAGAGGGTCAAGGCGGCGGGTTTGGACAGGGACATCCAGGTCTTCCCCCTCTCCCTCCTCCCAGGAACCCGTTACAGGAAGATGGCCCCGGAGTGGAATCTTCTCTACGACCCTCTCCCCCCCTACTACGTCCGGCAAACCCCCTCCTTCCCCGCCGGGAGGCTCTACGAAGAGCTCCTCTTCGCTCAGGACCTCTTCGACATCGATCTAGCGCCCTTACCTCCTCCCCTTCTGGCCACAGACCCCTCAGGATCCACAACCCCCTCTCAGAGTGTCTTGGGAAAGTTCATCCTCGAAACCCCTACCCTTCCTCCCCTCCCCTCCCCGCTGGGGGAGAACCTAACCTTCCAC
>JAMOAD010000051.1 GCA_023621955.1 Acidobacteriota bacterium | reverse complement strand
ATCCCGAGAGCACCGCATTTGAGGGCACCGGCGACGGCCATTCTCATGGCCCTGCGGAAGGCTGTTCGCTTCTCCAACCTCACGGCGACTCCCTCGGCGGTGAGTTGAGCGGAAAGCTCAGGCTTGCTCACCTCTTTGATCTCAATGGCTACCTCTTGCTTGTTGAAATCCTTCTGGATGTTCGTCCGGATCTCTTGAAGCTTTGAGCCTCCACGACCGATGATGACACCGGGACGGGCCGTGTAGATGTAGAGGGTGATGGAGTCCGCCACTCTTTCGATAATGACATCTTGAATGCCGGCGTTCTCGTGTGTCTTCTTGATGTAACGGCGAAGCTTCAGATCTTCGTGGAGCTTATCCACATAGTCTTTCCCTTCGGCGAACCAACGAGACTTCCAATCTTTATTGAAACCTAATCTAAACCCATAGGGGTGCGTCTTCTGTCCCACGGCTTCCTCCTTACTTCTCGTCTAAAAAGATAGAAATATGGCTGAACCTGTGAAGGATCGGCCGCATTCTTCCCATGGGACCCGCTTTGAACCTTTTCAACCGCGGGGCATCGTTGGCGTAGATCCGCTTGATGAAGAGCTTATCCAACTCAATGTTCGGGAAGCGATTTTCCGCGTTGGCGACAGCAGAGTTCAGGACCTTCGAGACCTGCCCGGCGGCTGTCTTCATAGAGGTGAACTTCAAGATCGTCACGGCTTCGTTAACGTTCTTTCCCCTCACCAAATCGATGACCAAACGGACTTTATAGGGAGAGATCCTCACGTATTTACCGTGAGCCTCCACGATATACCCTCTTTCTTTTTCGGCCATAGTCGTCTCCTTATTTCCTGGTGGCCACTTTTTCGGTCTTGCTTGTGTGACCCTTGTATGTCCTTGTGGGGGAAAACTCACCAAGCTTGTGTCCAACCATGTTCTCGGTGACGAAGACGGGGATGAACTTCTTTCCGTTGTGGACGGCTATGGTCAAACCCACCATTTCTGGGACCACCGTAGAAGCCCGAGACCATGTCTTCAATACCGACTTTCTTTTGATATCCTTACGGGCCTCCAAGACCCGACCAATAAGCCTTTCTTCGACGAAGGGTCCTTTCTTTAAAGATCTGCCCATGTTACTTTCTCCTCTTCAGAATGAAAGCGGTGGTACGTTTATTCTTACGCGTCTTGTATCCCTTTGTAGGCTGACCCCAAGGGGTTACAGGATGTCTTCCGCCTTTCGTCTTCCCTTCACCGCCCCCATGGGGATGGTCGACAGGGTTCATGACGGTACCCCGGTTATGGGGACGCCATCCAAGCCAACGGGTCCTACCGGCTTTTCCGATGGTGATGTTGGAATGGTCGATGTTGCCCACCTGACCAATGGTCGCCCGGCAGGAGAGTTTGATCTTCCTCAGCTCGTTGGAGGGCATCTTCATGATGGCATACCCACCCTCTTTTCCGAGGATCCTTGCTTGAGACCCTGCAGAGCGGGCGATCTGTCCTCCCATTCCGGGGTAGAGTTCGATGTTGTGAACTATGGTCCCCACAGGGATCTTCTCAAGCAACATGGAGTTGCCGGGAAGGATCTCCGCTTCACCTTCGGTGGAGATGACCTTGGATCCAACCTTGAGGTCGACGGGAGCGATGATATAGCGTCTGTCGCCGTCGGCATACTTTATGAGGGCGATCCAGGAAGAGCGGTTGGGATCGTATTCAATACTCTCCACAACTCCCGGAACATCCATTTTGTTTCTCTTGAAATCGATAACCCTGTAAAGGCGCCGATGTCCACCACCACGAAAACGGGAGGTGATTCGACCCAGGTTGTTCCTACCGCCGCTGGTTCCGATGTACTTCGTCAGAGGTTTATGAGGTTTCTCCTTGGTGATCTCTTCAAAGGTGAAGCCAGTAATAAACCGGCGGGAGGGTGTCGTTGGATTGTATGTTCTGATTCCCATATCACACCGCCTCAAAAAATTCGATCATCTTCTCGCCCTCTTTCAGCTTCACGAAGGCTTTCTTAAAATCGGATCCGTCAGAGACAAAGCGGCCGTAGCGTCTGGGCTTTCCGTGTTTAATAACGGTTTTCACAGACTCGACCTTAACCTTAAAAAGCTCTTCGACGGCCTTTTTGATCTGGATCTTGTTGGCCTTCAGGTCAACGATAAAGCCCACCACACGGTTGAACTCTTTCATGTCCGTGCTTTTCTCGGTAATAAGCGGGCCCTTTATGATCGCGTACTTGTCGTATTTCATTTTAAAACCTCCAGCAAGGATACCAGTCCCTTCTCGCTGAAAAGAAGGTTTTTGTATTTTAACACTTCGTAGACATTGATTTCCCTGTAATCGATGGATTTCACGTCGGGAATATTCCTTGTGGAGAGCTGAAGGTTTCTGTTCTCGCCGTTGTCAACGATAAGAACCTTGGAAAGCTCCATCTTCTTGAGGAAGTTCATGGCGTCCTTGGTCTTCAAAGATGTCAGCAACAGATCGTCCACAACCAACATCTCCTTGTCGTGGAACTTAGAGGAGAGAGCCGATTTGAGAGCACTTCTGCGCATCTTTTTAGGAATCTCCACGCCGTAGCTGCGGGGCTGAGGACCGAAGGAGACACCACCGTGTCTCCAGAGGGGAGACCTGGTGCTACCGGAACGGGCTGTACCACGCCCCTTCTGTTTCCAAGGCTTCTTACCGCCGCCGCTGACCATGGCACGGGTCTTCGTCGCGGCGTTGCCGCTTCTTCTATTGGCGAGAAAAGCCTTCACCACTTCCCACATCAAATGCTTCTTAACAGGGTAACCAAACACCTCTTCCGGTAAGGTGAGATCTTTCACCTTACGGTTCTCTTTGTCTTTCACTTCGATGGTGAACATGGCCTACCTCACTTAAAATCGCTTTTTCGGACGATAACGACTCCTCCGTTCGGACCCGGGACAGCACCACGGACGAGGATGAGATTCTCTTCCTTGATGATCTTCTCAACGCGGAGGTTTTTGATGGTCTTGCGTGCGGTTCCTGCGTGTCCAGGCAGCTTCTTCCCTTTCTTGACTTCGCCGGGATAGGTGTTGGCGCCGCTGGAACCGGGAGCCCTATGGAACATGGAGCCGTGGGTGATACGACCACCGTGGAAGCCGTGACGCTTGATGACTCCCTGGAAGCCTTTTCCTTTTGTGACGCCGATGACATCGACCA
The DNA here is from genome assembly GCA_023621955.1 of Acidobacteriota bacterium. Classification (GTDB taxonomy): domain Bacteria; phylum Acidobacteriota; class Aminicenantia; order JAMOAD01; family JAMOAD01; genus JAMOAD01. Next base: position 416 of record JAMOAD010000051.1, on the reverse strand, counting down.
TCTTCGTCTCTTCGAAGAAGTCAACCTTGAACTCGGCTCCCTCATTCACCTCTCCACCCTGGGCGATTCTCATCTCCCGGAGTACGCGGATCGGCTGGGTAATGCCGTGTTTTTCAAAGTGACCCTTCATGGCCTTGGTCACGCCTTTCACAGTACGGTTTTCAACCAAACCTATCTGTACGCAGGAGTAGCCGTCCTTTTCAGCGACCCTCTTCTGAACAACAACGCAGGGACCCGCCTGAATGATCGTGATAGGCAAAGCCTCTCCCTTCTCGTTCAGAATCTGGGTCATGCCGATTTTTTTCCCGATGATTCCTTCTATCATGGTCGCCTCACAAAGCCTTGACTTCCACTTCGACACCGGCGGGAAGATCCATCTTCTGAAGCTCTTCAATAGTCTTCTCGTTGTACTCGGT
>JAMOAD010000027.1 GCA_023621955.1 Acidobacteriota bacterium | reverse complement strand
CTGAAGCATCCAAGAGGGGCCGTCCCTCCTTGAGGGCCAGGGCGAACCCTCTCTCCAGGACCCTTCGGTAGGAGAGATCCTCGAGCCTTCCCGAAAGGGCCTCCAGGGAGAGACGCCTCTTCGAAAGGGCGGCGGGGAAGAGGGAGAGGAGTCTCTGCTGAAGAAGTTCGACTCTCCGGGCCAGGGCCGTCCTTTGGCCGGGAAGAGGCCTGAGAAGGCGGTTCTCGAGACTCTCCAAACGGAGCTTCTCCCTCCCCAGGTAGCGGAGGGGATGGTAGGCGGAGAGGCGTTCTAGAAGGAGATTCAGAGCCTCTCTCCTCTTTTCGGTCTTCCCTTTCAGAGGGGCGAGGAGCCTCTCTTCAAACTCCTCGGCCTCCATGCAGAGGCGCTGGAGCCGGAGGGGAAAATCACGGAAGGGGGGGGAAGAGAGGAGCTGTGCCGTGAGCGCCCCGAGGGAGGTGATCCGCAGGGAGAGAAGGCGGTGGGCCTTCTCTTCCAAGGCGAGAAGCCTCTCTTCCAGGAGGTCCCCCCGTTGGACGACGAGCTCCGCAGCCGCGGAGGGGGTGGAGGCCCTCAGGTCGGCGGCGAAGTCGCAGATGGTGAAGTCCGTCTCGTGCCCTACCGCCGAGAGGGTAGGGATCTTCGAAGAGGCGACGGCCCGGGCGACGATCTCTTCGTTAAAGGGCCAGAGGTCCTCGATGCTTCCCCCTCCCCTGGCAAGGATGATCACCTCCACGTCGCCGCGGCGGTTGAAGGCTTCGACTCCCTCTACCAGGGATTGGGCGGCGCCCTCCCCCTGAACCTTGGCGGGGTAGATCAGGATACGAAGACCCTTGTGCCGACGGGCCAGAATGCGGAGAATGTCCATCACCACGGCCCCTTGGGGGGAGGTGACAAGGCCGATGGAGCGGGGAAAGGGAGGGAGGGGGCGCTTCCGCTCCTGGGAGAAGAGACCCTCCTCTTGAAGCCGCTTCTTAAGGGCTTCAAACCTGAGGAAAAGGTTTCCGAGACCCTCGGAGACCATCTCTTCAACGATCAGCTGGGTGTCTCCCCGCTTCTCGTAGAGGGAGACCCTTCCCCTGACGACGACGGCGTCGCCGTCTTTGGGAGGAAAGGAGACCCTGTCGGCCTGGGAGCGGAACATGACGCAACGGATCTTCCCCTGATCGTCTTTCAGGTCGAAGTAGAGGTGGCCTGAGGAGTACCTCAGGAAGTTGGAGATCTCTCCCCGGACTCGAACTTCCGGGAAGGTGTACTCCAGGCTGGTTTTGATCATGAGAACCAACCGGGAGACGGGATAGACGGGAGTGTCGGGCCTCAGGTCCTCTCTACCCATATCCTCTCCACCGCCAGAGCCTCGCCGGTCTGGGGGTTGAGGTCGGCCATCAGGCCGTTGATCATGACGGGGCCCTTGGCGACTTCGAAGCGCACCGGGAGACCCGTGAGAAAGCGCTCCAGGGCGATTTCGGATCTCATTCCGATCACCGAATCCCGGGCGCCGCACATCCCCAGATCGGTCTGGTAGGCCGTCTTGTTGGGAAGGATTCTGGAGTCTGAGGTCTGAACGTGGGTGTGGGTTCCTACCATCATGGAGACCTTTCCATCCAGGTACCACCCCATGGCGACCTTCTCGGAGGTGACCTCTGCGTGCAGATCGGTGAGGAGAATCTTCACGCCCTCCTCCCGAAGCTTCTTGGCGATCTCGAGGCCTCTTCTGAAGGGGCACTCGATCTCGGGAAGGTACTTTCTCCCCTGAAGGTTGATGATTCCCACCTTCACGTCCCCTTTCGTGAGGACCGTGTAGCCCCTTCCGGGAGCCCCCTCGGGGTAGTTGGCGGGGCGAAGGATTCGGGGGTCTCTCTTGAGGATGTCCAGGCCGTCCTTCTTGTCCCAGACATGGTTGCCCGTGGTGATGAAGCTGATTCCGCTGAAGAAGGCCTCTTGAACGGTCTTCTCCGTCAGGCCGAACCCTCCGGCCAAGTTTTCTCCGTTGATTCCGATGAAATCGATCTCTTTGCTCTTCTTGAGGGAGGGGAGTATCTCGTTCAACGCCCTGCGCCCCGGTTGCCCTATGACGTCCCCGAGCATGAGGACTCGGAAGTGGTTGTTCACTGTTTCTCCTTAAAGATGAAAGCTTTCCCTTATTTTACAGGAAAAAGGGGAGCAGGGGAAGGGAGGGTCAGAGGAGGCCGGGGAGGAAAGGAAGGAGTTCCTCTCTTGAGAGGCTTCCGGGGCGGACGATTCGGGGGACCGGGAGGGAGAGATCGACCATGGTGGAGGGGAGGGCGCCACGGGGACCATCCTCGACGAAGAGGTCGATCCCTTCGGGGAAGTAGGCGGCGGCTTCCCGAACGCTCCCCGCCGGCGGGAGCCCATGGGGGTTGGCGGAGGTGGAGACGATGGGGAAGGGGAGAAGGGAGAGAAGCTCCTTAAGGGGCTGATGGTTGGGCCACCGGACCGCGATCTTCCCTTCGGGCCCCGTGAGGAGGGGGAGGGGGCGGCGGGAGGGGATCAGGAGGGTGAGAGGTCCGGGGACCACCCTGTCCCAGAGTCTGTCCAGGGCGGAGGGAAGGGCAGAGATCAGGGGGGAGAGTTTCTCTCGGTCATCACAAAGGAGGAGGAAGGGGGAGCTCCTCCCCTTGAGGGTGGCGATCCGGTGGAGAGCGTCGCCGTGAAAGGCTCCCGCGGAGAGGCCGTAGAGCGTATCGGTGGGGAGGAAGACCACCCCCCCCTGCCGAAACACCTCGGCGATCGGTTCCGGCGGGGTCAGGGGGAGACTCTCTCTCTCCAAGGGGGCACCAAGAACGGGGGGACCCTTCCCGCAAAGGTCTCCTTGAGGGCTTCTACTGTCATCCAGGCCATCCGGGTGCGGGTCTCTTCGGTGGCCGAGCCGATATGGGGAAGGAGAACGGTCCTCTCCGCTAAGAGAAGCTTCGGGTGGATTTGGGGCTCCTGCTCAAAGACGTCCAGACCGGCGCCCCAGAGCCTTCCCTCCAGAAGGGAGTCGGCGAGGGCCTCCTCGTCGACGATGGGCCCCCGGGAGGTGTTGATCAGAATCGAACCGGGCTTCATCAAACCGATGCGGCGACGGTCGAGGAGGTGCCGGCTCTCCGGAGTCAGGGGGAGGTGGAGGGAGAGAAAGTCCGACAGGGGAAGGAGCTCCTCCAGGGGGAGGAAGGCGGCGTTGAGGAGGGCTTCGTCGGCCCGCGGCAGGGGCTTCGGTCCTGTGTAGAGAACCTTCAAGCCGAAGGCGAGACACCTTCTGGCGAAGGCCTTCCCGATCCTTCCCATCCCCACGATGCCGACGGTTTTTCCGAAGAGCTCCTGTCCGAGGAAGAGGTTGGCTCCCCACCCCTCGAACCTTCCCTCCCGGAGGAACCGCTCGGCTTCGGGTATCCTTCTGGCGACGGCCAGGAGAAGGGAGAAGGCTAGATCCGCGGTGGCTTCCGTCAGTACGTCGGGGGTGTTGGTGACGTAGATGCCCCTGCCGAGGGCGTAACCAACGTCGATGTTGTTAAAACCGACGGCGTAGTTGGCGACGATTCGGAGGTTGGGACAACCTTCGAGGAAGGAGCTGTCCAGAGGGTCAGAGAGGAAGGAGATCAA
>JAMOAD010000239.1 GCA_023621955.1 Acidobacteriota bacterium | reverse complement strand
TAATGCTTACTTGCTTTCCCCCCGCCAGAGAGAGATCGCCGAGGCCGCCCTCTCCATCCTCTCGAACACGGGAGTTCAAAGCTTGACCATGAAGATGATCGCCGCTCGCTTGCAGATCACCGACGCCGCGCTTTACCGACACTTTCAGAACAAGGAAGAGCTTCTCGAAGGTATCGCCCTCCTCTTCGAGGAGAGCTCCCGAAAGACCCTGGAGAGAATTGCCATGGAGAGCCTCGCTCCCCTGGAGAGAGTGAAAACCTTCTTCCTCGATCGGTGCCGGGCCTTCTCGGACTCCAAGGGTTTGACCATGGTTCTCTTCTCTGAGGAGCTCTTCAAAAGCGAGAAGTGCGTCTCCCGACGCCTCGCCTCCCTCATGGAGAGCCACGAAAAGGTTCTCTCCCACTCCCTGAAGGAGGCGCAGAGGGATGGGACCATCAATCCGGCCATTCCCCCCTCCCACCTTTTCATCATAATCATGGGCTCTCTCCGCCTCCTGGTCACACAATGGAGGAATAGCGACGGCGCCTTTTCGCTGATCGATGAGGGGGAGAGGCTCTGGAACACTCTGGAAAAGAGGATTCTCCAAGGTGAGAAAAGATGAAAAGAAAGATCGTCTTCATCGACCAAGAGAGGTGCAACGGTTGTGGACTTTGCGTGAAAGGGTGCGCCGAAGGGGCTCTCGCCGTTGTCGACGGTAAGGCGAAGGTCGTCCGAGAACTCTTCTGCGACGGTCTCGGCGCCTGCCTTGGCCACTGTCCACAAGGGGCACTGACAATCGTCGAGAGGGAGGCTGAAGCTTTCCGCCCACCCTTTCCCGAAGCTCTTCATGATCCTGCGGTGAAGAGGGGGGACGCCTCTCTCTCCTCCCTCTCTGAAGAGGGCGGACGAGAGTTCCTCGACGACGCCCCCTGCGGAAAAGAACCTGGAAACTGGCCCCTTCAGCTACAGTTGATCGTTCCCGAAAACCCCCTCTGGGAGGGGGCTGACCTCCTGGTGGCCGGAGATTGCGTGGCCTTTGCCTCACCTCTCTTGCTGGAAAGGCTGCGAAAGGGGAAGAAACTGATCGTCTTCTGCCCCAAGCTGGACCGCTCCAACGATCTCTATCTGGAAAAGCTGACCACCCTCTTCACCCTCCACAGGGTCCGATCGGTCACGACGGTCCATATGGAGGTTCCCTGTTGCGGGGGAGTTCTCGCCTTGGTCAGGAAGGCGATCTCCCTGTCGGACGCCAGAGTCCCCTTAACAGACATCACCCTGGCCATGGATGGAGGCTTATCGTCGACAAAAGAAACTTTCGAAGATAAAAACAAATAAGGAGGATACCATGTACTGTTTTCAGTGCCAAGAGACCGCCAAAAACCAAGGTTGTACACAGGGAGGCGTTTGCGGCAAGAGCCCCGATACCGCCGTTCTGCAAGATCTTTTAATCTACCTGCTCAAGGGCCTCTCTTTCTGGTCCCTCAAGGCCCGGGCCCTGGGGATTGGGGAGAAAGAGACCGATCTCTTTACGGCCAAGGCCCTCTTCATGACCTTAACCAACGTCAATTTCGACGCGGAAAGGATCGAGGAGGCGATTCACGAGACTATCAGACGGAGAGACTCACTGAAGGAGGCTTGCGCGGGGAAGGTCGCCAATCCTCCCGAAGCGGCCCTCTGGAAACCGGAAGGGGGAAGGGAATCCCTTCTGAAGAAGGGAGAGACCGTCGGTGTCCTCTCGACGAACCATGAAGACATCCGCTCTCTGAAAGAGCTCCTCGTTTACGGTCTCAAAGGAATCGCCGCCTACACAGACCATGCTTACATCCTCGGCGCCGAGAATCCGGAGATTCTCTTTTTCCTCCAAGAAGCGCTGGCGGCCACCTTAAGAACCGACATCGGCGCTGACGAACTGGTCGGCTTGGTCCTGAAAGCCGGCAACAAAGCCGTGGAGGCCATGGCTCTCCTGGACGGGGGGAACACCGAAAAGTACGGTCATCCGGAGATCACCGAAGTTTTTACGGGGACCTACGAGGGACCGGCCATCTTGGTGAGCGGCCACGACCTGCTGGATTTCGAAGAAATTCTGGAACAGACGAAAGGGACAGGGGTCAAGGTATACACCCACGGGGAGATGCTCCCCGCTCATGCCTATCCGGCCTTCAAGAAGTACTCCCACCTTGCGGGAAACTACGGGTCCTCCTGGTACAACCAACAGAAGGAGTTCCCCGAATTCCACGGGGCCATCGTGATGACGACCAACTGCATCCAGAAGCCTTTGGACAACTACAAAGACCGTATCTTCACAACCGGTCTTGTCGGTTGGCCGGGAGTCGCCCACATCGCCGACCGTCCCAAGGGAGGTCGGAAAGACTTCTCCGCCGTTATCGCCAAGGCCAAAGAGTTGAAAGGTTTGAAGGCCACGGAAGGGAAGAAGATTCCTATCGGTTTCGCCCACAATACGGTTCTCTCCCTTGCGGGAACGATCATCGAGAAGATCAAGGAGGGAAAGATCAAGAGGTTCATCGTCATGGCCGGATGCGACGGCCGTCACAAGAGCCGGGAGTACTTCACCGAAGTGGCCTCCAAGCTTCCGGAAGGAACCCTCATCCTCACCGCCGGGTGCGCCAAGTACCGTTACAACATGCTTGACCTGGGAACCATCGACGGAATTCCAAGGGTTCTCGACGCAGGCCAATGTAATGACTCTTACTCATGGGCGGTGGTAGCCCTTAAACTCGCCGAAGCGGTAGGTGCGGCCCACCCTAACGATCTTCCTCTCTCCTTCGACATCGGATGGTACGAGCAGAAGGCCGTAGCGGTCCTGTTGGCGCTTCTCTCCCTGGGGATCAAGGGAATCCGACTCGGTCCCACCCTCCCCGCCTTCCTCTCCCCCAACATCATCAAGGTTTTAGTCGAAAAGTTTGACATTAAGCCCATAGACACGCCGGAGAACGACATCGCCTCCATGATGGCCGGGCATTGACACCTGAAGGGGGCGGCGGTGAATCGCCGCCCCCTTCCTTTCGCCTCTCTTCTCCTTTTCCCCTCCCGTTCTCTCTAACCCCCTTTCTTGGTATCCTCGGGAAAAGATCGGTTCGACCAGGGGACACCATGAAGGAGCGCCTCACAGAAAGGGTCTTTGTGCTCTCTACGGCGCCTCTTTCCTACAAATCCTCTTCTGTTCTCTTCCTCCCGAGGGTCCCTCGGACCTCGGCTCCTACTGATCGACCTTCTGAGACGTTGTCACCGCCTCGCCGAAGCGAGAGCCGCCTCCATGGTCGCTCTGGAAACAATCGATAAGGAGCCCTAGAGGGGCCTCTTTCTTTTCGAGGCCCACTTATGCGAGAATAACGACGATGGTTCCCATACCTTCGAGGAGGCCCTTGAGGAACCAGCCTGAGCGAGGAGAAAAGCCGATGGACCTGAAAGAGTTCAACGAAAACGGTCACGAACTGATCGACTGGATCACCGAATACCTTCAAACCCTGGAGAGCTATCCGGTCAAGTCCCCTCTCCGGCCCGGAGAAGTGAAGAGCGCCCTTCCCCTCCACCCTCCCGAGAGGCCCGAAGAGTGGAAAGATCAAATGGCGGACTTCGAAAAGATCATTCTCCCCGGAATGACCCACTGGCAACATCCCCGCTTCTTCGCCTACTTTCCGGCCAACA
>JAMOAD010000079.1 GCA_023621955.1 Acidobacteriota bacterium | reverse complement strand
CGAATCCTTTTCAGCGTCCTTTCCCAACGGGTACCGGAGATCAGGTTGGACATGGTTCGACCGATCCCCTTGATCTTATCGACGATCCCCGTGGCAAGGTACTGTTCCCGAGAACCTTCGTAGCCCCACCAGATGAGCCAGGGTGAGCCCTTGATATAGCTCCGGTTTAAAGCTCCCCAATAGCGGCTGTCCAAGGAGTTGTCGCGGTTGTCGCCCATGGCGAAGTAGTGATCCTTGGCGATCAGCAGACCGTCGTAATTGTCACGGATGATGAGGTCGGGGATATCGGTGTTGGAAGAGGAGTAGACGTTGGGGTCACTGTGCCATGCCGTGGCAACCCTCACGGGAGATCCGTCAACCCAAACCTCTTTGTCTCGAATAGACAAGGAGTCACCGGGCATGCCGACGGCTCTCTTGACAAAATCTTGGACAGGGTTTTCGGGGTAGCGGAAAACGATCACGTCCCCCCGTGAGATCTCTTTCACCGGCAGAATTGCCCTCTCCCAATCGAAGACCGTAGGTCCAAAGATAAACTTGTTGACAAAAACGTGGTCTCCTACAAGGAGGGTCTTTTCCATAGACCCAGTGGGAACGACGAAGGATTGAAAAACGAAGGTCACGACGAAGAAGACGAAGACAAGAGTTTCCGTAATCAGCTCAAAATACTCCCTGAAGAGGGAAACTGTCCTCGTCTTCTTCTCTTGACTCATGGAGAGACCCGGAACATCCGTCCCGAGCGCTTATTTGGAAGGAGTGGCGACGGCGTTAAAGCGTTTCGTGAGACGGGACTTGTAACGGTTTCCGGTGTTCTCGCGAATGGTTCCCTTCTTCACGCTCTTATCGATAAGGGAGAGGGTTTGACGAAGAGTCTCCCCCATCTTCTCGGCGGGGACATCCGTCAGACCGATCATCTTCTTGAACTTCTTCACCGCCGTTCTCATACGGGAAATGTTCATTTTATTGACAGCCCGTTTTCTTTCGCTGCTGCGGAATGCTTTCTCTGCGTTTCTGTAATTCGCCATAGAAACAACCTCCTCAATTTAAGGATTGATTATAAAGGATCTTCCAGGAAAGATCAAGGGTTTCGGTGCTTCCGGATAAATCCGAAAGCACCGTTCCCTCTCTCGTCACCGGATCGCTTGGTTCTTCAGAGCCGTCTCCGTCGCCTTCAGTAGCGGCTCTACAGAAATCTCTTCCCCTACAGCGTTCTTCATCCATTGCTGAGGAACGATCCGACCGGCCGAGAAGATTCTCTCCACTTCCGGCCCCAGCGGCTTTCCTTCCAGGTAACTCTGCAGTTGGAAGGCGATAATGTGCCCCAAGGGGTAGTCGGGCAAGTAGAGGGCCCCGTCGATCATGTGGGAGTAAATGGCCAGAACCGTTTGATCTTTCACTTTAAAGACCGGCGCGTAGTAGCGGTTCCAAACCTCCTTCGCAATCTTAATAGTCTCGGCTTGCAGACTCTCCGCAGTCGCTTCGGGGTGTTCGTAGGCCCAGTGCCACACCTTCATGTCCACAAGGGCGACACCGGCGATTTCACAGGCTGCCCAGTAGTCGTCCAAGGCGTTGAGGTCCTTCCCCTTCGGATCCTTCTTGGCCATTCCCAGGATGTCCAGATCTCTGGCCTGGAAGACGAAGGCCAATGCCTCTGTAAAGGCCGTGTTGGGAACTCCGTTGAGGGAGTAGTTCGCCACCTTATGGAGAGAGATGGTCTGTTCAACGTTGTGCCCCAACTCGTGCATGGCGATGTTGAAACCCTTGTAGTTCATACCGCCCGCTGGCACTCTAGTCCTCAGATGGGCCTTCTCGGAACGCATGCCGGCTCCCCAGGCATGTCCGGATCCACGGGCCGGGTCGACTTCGATCTTCGGGGCGATAAAAGCGGCCTGTTCGGGGGTGAAGCCGAGGGTAAGAAGAATCTTCTCTATGTGGTTCTGAAAGGCTATGGTGTTGGGAAACTTCTCCGCCACCATCTTGTCCAAAAGCTCTTCGGACAGGGAGCTTCGGCTCTTGAACCCGTCGTACCAGATATCGAAGGGTTCGACCTTTCTTCCCAGCCTCTTCTCAATGAGTTTGGCCGTTTTCGCAAAAGCCGGCGAGGTGAGAAGCTTCGTGAAGAGCGCCTCCACCTGAACCTCAGGAATCTCCCTGTCCGCCTCGAAACGGCGGGCGATGTGGGTGGGAAGCTCGGGATAGTAAGCGTCCAGAGCCTTCATGGCCTGAACGATCTCGAGAAAGCGTTCGTACCGTTCCGCCCCCTCCCCGACCTTGAAGGCGACCTTCCCCCCCTTATCATCGTAGAGAAGGTTGTTGAGAGGATCGTATCGAAGCCCCTTGGAATCGATGAAGCGGGAGGGAATCTCCTGGGTGATGATCCGTTTCATGAGCTCGTATATGGTTTTCTGCTTCTCCAGACCCTTGGGGTCAGCGTAGCGTCCCTTGAGCTCGTCTCTGAGGCCCCAATGGCTGATGAGCCTCAGGTTTTCAGGAAAGAGGGTCTTCCCCTTGGGAGTGACCAGCCCTCCCATAGGAATGTTGTATCCGGAGATGTAGTTATCCGCCCTGGTCGTCGCATCGGAGATCAGCTGGTTCACATGAGCGGGAACCCGTGCCAGAAACCTCTCCCCCATCCGGACATACCCCCACTGGAGAGGATTCCATCCGGCCCCAAGGGTACTCTTCTCCGTCAACGTGTAGTAGGGAAAGTTGAGGACGATCAGAAAGGCCGCCTTGTTGAGGAAGAGGTCGTCGGAAAGATGGGCCGATGGCTCGTATTGGCCCAGAATCAAGTCGATCGGCTGGATCTCCCCCCGGTCGAGGTGGAGAGGGGCTTTCAGATCCAGTGAGAGTTTGTTGAAGTGGCCCATGAGACTTTCGAACTGCTCATCAAGACGCCTGAAGAGAAGTTCTTTCTTCGCCGGATCGCCGACGTAGTTTTCCTGACAAAAGGTCTCGAAATCCTTCTCCGAACCATCTTCGGCCCGCCAGAGAGAGGCGGCCTGACTAACGCCTCTCTCGATCGACATGGCCGCATCACTCCCGTACCGATCGGTCAGCAGACGGCAAACCTTCTCCACCGTCCCTGAGGAGACACTGGAACTCCCCTTGTCCGCTCCAAAGAGGCAAGCGGTCAGGAAGAGCCCTGAAAGCGCGAGGATCAAAAGGTTCTTCATTTTCTCACCCTATCTCCCTGTTCACTCCGCCAGGCCCATCTCTTTCAGAAGCCTCTGGGCACCGGCGACCTTGTCCGTGACGAAGAGCACATACCGGATATCCACGCTGACCGTTCTTTGAAGCTCCGGAATGACGAGGTAGTCCCCGATAACGCTCTCGTAGGTCATATCAAAGATGATCCCCACCTGTTCCCCCTTCGCGTTGATTGTCGGAGAACCGGAATTTCCACCCGTAACGTTGGTAGAGTTCAGGAAACAAGGGGTGATATCCTTCTGAACTGCATCTTCATAGCGGCCATAATCTCTGCTCTTGGCCAGCTCCTTCAGCTTCTCGGGAACCCGGAAGGGAAAGACTCCCCGATCTTTCTCCAAGACCCCTTTCAGCGTCGTCTGGGGCTTCAGGTAGACGCTGTCCTTCGGCGAGTAGCCCTCCACGGTACCATAGGTGAACCGGATGGTGGAGTTGGCGTCAGGGGCGAGACGGT
>JAMOAD010000383.1 GCA_023621955.1 Acidobacteriota bacterium | reverse complement strand
CCATCAGCTTGGCGATCTTCTCCGCATCTCCTGCGCTCTTCCAGCCGCTGAGAACCCTCCCCCCCGTGAAAAGGGGCTGAACCGCCTGAAGGGTAAACTGGTACTTGCGGGTAAAGTCGATCTTCATCCTCTGGGGAGGTTCCCCTGGAACGAAAGAGGGGAACTCCACCTCCATCACCTTCTTCTTGACGACATCGGAGAGGGTGGCGTCCACCGTAGGAAGGAAGGCCGAAAACGCGGCCGCCTTGAACCCCGTCGCCTGTTCTCTCCTCGCCCTCTCCTGGAGGAGTTCGGGGTTCCCTTTCATCGCCATTTCCAGAGCCTGGGCCAGATTCATGGGTTCTTGGCAGAGGAGGGGAAGGGAAAGAAGGAGTGCGAGGAGAAGAATCGTGGTGCGGACCATTGTTACCTCCTGAAGAGTCCCTCTTCGAGGGCCGAATAGACCTGCCGCCCAACCTCTTCCGGACGAAACCCCGAAGCAGGCGTCAGAAGAACCACCAGGTGAAAAAACTCCGTAAAGACCGCCATGATCATGAAGGTCATGAGGGTATCGCTCAACTCCTCCCGGAGAACGCCCTCCTTCTGCCCTTCCCGGACGAAGGCCCTGACCTTATCGTACCTCACCTTCTTGGCCTGGGAAAACTCTTCGATGAAGGCCTCCTTCTCGTGGAAGATCTTTCCCCCGCTCCAGTACTCTAGGGCGGCCAAACGGTAGAGTTCGCGGTTCTCCATGATCAAGGCGAAGGTCCTTTCGATGAAGGCCTGAAACTTCTCCTTGAAGGGGGCCTTCCGCTCGAGAATCGAGAAGACTTCCCTTCCCAGGAAGGCTTCCAGCTCCTCGGCCACACTTCGAATCAGATCCTCCTTCCCGGCGAAATACCGGTAAAGGGTTGGCTTTGAGACCCCCGAGGCTTCGGCGATCTCAGCCATTGTGCTCTGGCGGTACCCCTGTTTGATAAAGAGTTGCTTCGCTTTTTCCAAGATGTAGATTCGAATGGCCTCTTTCATCGTTCGTACCCTCGGTCACTTGATTTAATCATTGGTATAGTATATTTACCCATAGTTAAAAGATCAAGTAACCTCTCTTGACTTCTTCTTCACCGATGATACTCTCCCTTCATGGAGAACTTTGTTCCCTCCCTGCAGAGTTATCTCATCGTTCTTCCCGCCATCTTCCTCGCCGGCGTCATCGACTCTATCGCCGGAGGAGGGGGGCTCCTCTCTCTTCCTGCCTACCTAGCGGCCGGTGTCCCCCCCCACTTCGCCTTGGGGACCAACAAACTCTCCTCCTGCTTCGGAACCCTCTTCGCCACTTGGCGCTACCACACCCACAAGATGATGGAGCTCCCAGTCGCCTTGACGGGAGGGCTCTCCGCGCTTCTGGGCTCTTGGGCCGGTACCAGGACGGTTCTCCTCCTCAACCCCCGTTTTCTCAACTACCTTCTGGCCATCCTCGTCCCAGTCATCGCCCTCTTCACCCTTCTGAACAAGGGTCTTGGAGGAGACGACCGCTCATCGGAACTTCCCCGGAGCCGCCGCCTCCTTCTCTCCTGCCTGGGTGGCGGCTTCTTCGGCTTCTATGACGGTTTCTTCGGCCCAGGAACAGGAAGCTTCCTCCTGGTCTTCTACATCCTGGGGCTCAAGTACGACTTGGTCAAGGCCAACGGGAACACCAAAGTCGTCAACCTGGCCTCCAACATCGCCGCCCTAGCCACCTTCCTTCTCCACGGGAAGGTGGTTTTAGCCCTGGGGGTTCCCGCCCTCTTCTTCGGAATCGGGGGGAACCTCCTGGGCGCTCGTCTCGTCGTTTCCCGGGGAAGCAGGGTCATCCGACCGATCTTTCTCCTGGGGCTCACCCTCCTGATGGTGAAGGTCCTCTCCAACCTTTGGAGGTCTTAACCCTTCAGAGAGGCCTGACAGGCATGCAAATATCGACGATGTGGTGGTGTTGGGGGTGTTGGTCGGGGTCGTTCCTGTAGATCTCAAAGCTGAGCCTGTCGTCGACCTGGTACCCGCTCTGGGGGAGCCATAGGGAGCAGAGCCCCTTCCAGGCCTCCCCGAACTGCTCGGAAGCAATGTCGAAGTGACCGACCGCGTAGAGTCCTCCGGGAAGCTTCATGGTACCGATCTCGCCGCCCCCCTCGGTTCCGGCGGGAACGGTAATGCAACAGCTGAGCCTCAAGGCGTTCTCGTCGGTGAGATCGGGATCATCGTGGTAGACGGCGAGCATGAGGGTCTGCGGGAAGTGGATGAGGCCTCTGGTCCCCGCCCACCTCATGAGTTTGGAGAAGAGCTCTCGGAAGAGCGCTTCGTCCCCCTTGTAGGGGCCGATGTGCCGGATATAGGCGACTTCCATGGGCTCCAGGTTCTCGACGGTGATCTTTGTTTCCGAAAGGTTGGTCATGGTGATCCTCCATTCGATCAATTTGCTGGAGTAATTATAGACAACCTTTCCTTGAGGTTCTTGCCAGATATTGCCTTTCCGTTGGCACCACTTGCTTTCCCCTATACCGATCTTGCGGGCCCTCCACTCCCTGGGAGAGACACCGAAGTGAGCCTTGAAAGCCCTGGCGAAGGCCGAAGAGCCTGAATAACCGCAGTTCAAGGCTACGGAGGTAACGCTCGTTTCAGCGTCACAGGTGAGACGATTGGCGGCCCTCTCCAGGCGGATTCTCCCGATGTACCGGTTCAGAGGTTCCCCGATGAAGAGGGCGAAGAGCCTGTGGAAATGAAAGGGGGAAAAAGCGGCCACCGAGGCCAGCTTGGTGAGGGAGAGGTCGCCGTCCAGATGGCCCTCTATGTAGTCCAAGACCAGGTTGATTCTCCGGATGTACTCCTTCCTGGCGTTTTCCCCAGAAAGGAGGGGCCTGCTATCGCTCCCGTTCATAGCGTTAAAAGCACCTCCACTGCTTTATCGGTCGTCTCCAGGCTCTCCATCAGCCCATCCGGGTCTCCCGCCAACAAGGCACCGGAAGGAGTGCTCCCCGTCGCCACGGCGAGAACCTTGGCACCGTAGGGTTTAACACAGGCCACATCGTGGATTGAGTCCCCGACGATCACGGTCTCCCGCGGGGAGAAGGAGTGCCCCGTCGACCTCTCGGCCCTCTCCCAGGCGATGGGGAGGAGGAGGTTCCGGTTCCAGTGGTCGCTCCCGAAGGCGCCGAAGGGAAAGAAGCCGTTGAGGTGGAAGAGGCCAAGTTTAAGTCTTCCCCCCCTCTCCATGTTCCCGGTCAGAAGTCCCAGTGTCACCTCCCTCTCCCGGCGGAGAGACTCGAGGAGGGGAAGGATTCCGGGCATGAGGGTAGCGCCGGTTTCGCTCCTCAGGTTCTCCTCAAGGTAAAGGAGATAGGCGCTCAGGATTCTCTCCTGTAGTTCCTGAGAGAGGGGTTCTTTCGTCAGAGAGGCCTCGTGGCTCTCCCGGACGATCAAGGGGTCGGTCTTACCGTCGTACTTCACCCTGTCGATGTACTCGCCATCGCCAAGGTGTTCGGCCAAAGCCTTTCTCATGGCCCGCCGCCCGGCTCCGCCGGCCTTCAGGAGCGTACAGTCTATATCAAAGAGGATCAAACGTCTCATGGGGTATTCTACCTCACTTTTCCCAGGAACGGATAGGAGGAAGGCCTCGGCTTTCGTCTGCTCCTTCCCCCTCACCTTGGGAGAAGGACCTTTGCCC
>JAMOAD010000210.1 GCA_023621955.1 Acidobacteriota bacterium | reverse complement strand
GAGGATGCCCTCGGCCGGGGGGCCCGAATCGTCAACCCCGGGGGAGGGGAGTCTCTGGAGACCCTCTTCGCCCCGGCCGTCCTCTACCCCGTAGACAAGACCATGAGGATCTACCACGAGGAGCAGTTCGGTCCGGTGGTCCCGGTGGTTCCCTTCGATTCGATCCAGGAGCCCCTGGAGGCGGTCCGCGATTCCCCTTACGGTCAGCAGATCAGCCTCTTCGGTCAGGAGAGCGGCACCCTGGCCAGGCTCATCGACCCCCTGGTCAACCAGGTGTGCCGGGTGAACCTGAACAGCCAATGCCAGAGGGGGCCGGATCTCTTCCCCTTCACGGGCAGGAAAGACTCCGCCGAGGGGACCCTCTCCGTCTCCGATGCCCTGAGGGTCTTCTCAATAAGGACTCTGGTGGCGGCCAAGAAGAACGAGAGCAACGAGAGAATCCTTCGGGAGATTCTCCGGCAGGACCTCTCCACCTTTCTTTCGACGGACTTCCTCTTCTAGGGGTTGACCGAACCGGGGTGGGGGCGATGAGACCGGGAGAGAGGGGGTGACCCCCTCTCTCCCGTATGGGAAGGGTTCTTACGCGATGGTGACTTTGGAATCGAGATAGACGTCTTGAACGGCGTTCACCAGCTCTATCCCGTCTTTCATGGGTTTCTGGAAGGCCTTACGTCCGAGGATGAGACCCATCCCTCCGGCCCTCTTGTTGATGACCGCCGTCTTGACGGCCTGGGCGAGGTCGTTCTCCCCGGAGGCTCCGCCGGAGTTGATGAGACCCGAGCGGCCCATGTAGCAGTTGACGACCTGGTACCGGGTCAAGTCGATGGGGTGCTCCGAGGTGAGCTGGGTGTAGACCTTCTCGGAGGTCTTGCCGAACTTCAGGGCCTTGTAGCCGCCGTTGTTCTCGGGGAGTTTCTGCTTGATGATGTCCGCCTGGATCGTGACGCCCAGGTGGTTGGCCTGGCCGGTGAGGTCGGCGGAGACATGGTAATCCTTGTCGGCCTTGAAGCCCGGGTTCCTCAGATAGCACCAGAGAACCGTGGCGAGACCGAGGGAGTGGGCGTGTTCGAAGGCCTCACTGACCTCCTGAATCTGGCGGGTCGCTTCGTCGGATCCGAAGTAGATGGTCGCTCCCACGGCGGCGGCGCCCATGTCGAAGGCCTGGTCGACGGAGGCGAAGAAGACCTGATCGAACTTGTTGGGGTAGGTTAGGAGCTCGTTGTGGTTGAGCTTGACGATGAAGGGGATCTTGTGGGCGTAACGGCGGGCTACCGATCCCAAGACTCCCAGGGTGGAGGCGACGGCGTTGCAGCCGCCCTCGATGGCCAACTTGACGATGTTCTCAGGGTCGAAGTAGATCGGGTTGGGGGCGAAGGAAGCGCCGGCGGAGTGCTCTATCCCCTGGTCGACGGGAAGGATAGAGAGGAAACCGGTTCGGCTCAGTCTCCCGTTGTTGAAGAGCCACTGCAGGTTCTTGAGAACGCCGATGGGCCTGTCGGTGGGGATCAGGACCCTTTCAACGAAATCGGGACCGGGCAGGTTGAGCAACTCTTTGGGCACCGTCTGGCACTTATGGCCGAGAAGGGTTTGAGCCTCTTCCCCTAAAAGTTCCTCGATACGGATTGACATGGAAACCTCCTTGAAGGTGATGTGATTATGGTTGTATAAACATTGTAACAGATGGGTCAGGAAAAGCCAAACCTTTCAAAAAGAGGTCAGAGGATGAGTTCCACCCTCTCCTTGACGACCCGGAAGGCGGAGTAATCCTGGGAGAGCTCCTGAAAGAAGCGGTAAGGGCGGAAGGGAACGCCTGGATCGTAGCGGAAATGGACGTAGAGACGTCTCTTGTCGGCCTTCCAGCTCTCAACCTCGCCGAAGCTCTCCCGCAGGGAGGGGAGGCGCTCGGCATAACCCTCTCCCAGATCCTTCAGGGGGGCAGAGAAATCCAGTGCCTTCACAAGGCGGGAGAAGCGGAGGGTCTCCGGGGGGAGGGGGCGCAGGCGCAAGAAGCGGATCCCCGGTAGGGAGGCGCGGTTCAAGAGTTCCAGCGCCCCTTCTGGGGGGAGTCCCTGAAGCTTCATCTCGAAGAGGTCCTCCCTTTGAAGGCTTCCCAGAGGGTCGGCGAAGAGGAAGGAGAGGGAGACCTTCGGGTGGAAGCCCTGGGTGAAGAGGATGGGAAGGCCGCTCCGGCGGAGGATGCGCTCCATGGCCCGGGAGGTCTCCAGGTTGGAGAGGTAGTTGGCCGGGAAGAGCCGGGAGAAGAAGACCAGGACACGGGTTTCCCGGTCGGTGGTCTTCGCTTCCGCCGTCTCGGCGGGAGGGGCGAACTCCGCCGCCTCCGCCAGCCGTTTCCTGTCCAGGGGTGTATCGCAACCCCCGCACTGGGCGCAGGAACGTTCCGGACAGGAGGGGGTGTTCTCGGGAAGGCGGCTTCTCTCCCGCTCTTGTAGGAGGTACTCCTCCTTGATCCCCGTCTTGACGAAGCTCCAGGGGAGGGGCTCCCCGGGGTCCAAGGGGGCCAGATAGGGTTCGGGGTCGATGCCGCTCTTCTGCCAGGCTTTTTCCCAGAGGTCTTCCCGGTAGAGGTTGTCCCAGGCGTCGAAGGCGGCCCCCTCCCGGTAGGCGTTGAGGATCACCTCGCCGGTTCGGTAGTCCCCTCTCGAAAGAAGGGCCTCCAGCCTGGATGTCCCGTAGGGATGGAACTTCAGCTGAAGCTCCCGCCGGGTGCGGAAGGCCTCGCCGAGAAGCTCCTGCTTGGCCAGAATCTCCTCCCTGCCGGCGAAACCCTCCCACTGGAAGGGGGTATGGGGCTTGGGGATGAAGACCGAGAGTGTCGCCGAGAGGCGGGCCCGGCGGTTCTTCTGGCGTACCTTCTCCCAGGTCTTGGCCAGGAGCTCACGGATTCCCTCGATATCCTCGGCGGTCTCCGTGGGAAGGCCGAGCATGAAGTAGAACTTGAGGGCCGTCCAGCCGTACCGGAGGGCCAGATCCACGGCGGCGTCGATCTCTTCTCCGTCCACACCCTTGTTGATGACCCGGCGCAGTCTTTCGCTGCCCGCCTCGGGAACGATGGTGAACCCGGTCTTGCGGGTGCGGCTGATCAGGTCGAGCATGAACTCGCCAACCTTCCGGGGTCGGAGGGAGGGAAGGCCGATGCTGACGCGGAGGGGGCAGAAGTAATCCGAGAGCCTCTCCATGAGCCGCTCGAGCCCCGGGTAATCCGCGGTGCTCAGAGAGGAGAGGGAGAACTCCTCGAAACCCTCCCGCCGGACCGTCTCCTTTATATAGGAGAGGAGCGTCTCGGGCTTACGGATCCGGAAGGGGTGGTAGAGGACCGACGCCTGGCAGAAGCGACACTTCTGGGGACATCCCCGGGCGATCTCGACGCTGAGACGGTCGAAGACGGTCTCCCCGTTGGGAACCAGAGGACGCTCCGGGAGGGGGGCATCCTCGAGGTCCGCCAGAAGGGCCTTGGAGACGGTGATCCCCTCCGGGACCAGGAAGGATCCCCGGCGTCTCCTTTCGACCAGGCCGGGGGCGTAGAAGCCTCTGCGGGAGGCCAAACGCCGGATCTGTTCGCTCCGTCCCATCCCCTCCCTCTTCCAGAGGGCCAGGTCGTCCACGGCGGAGAAGAAGCCCGCCTCGCCGTCTCCCAGGTAGAAGAGGTCGATGAACCT
>JAMOAD010000195.1 GCA_023621955.1 Acidobacteriota bacterium | reverse complement strand
GTGGTTTCGACGCGCCTCGCCAAGAGAGCCAACCAGATCGCCCTCTTCAAGATCCTCGGAGGAGGGGTCTAAAGCCTTCTGACCCTATGGCCGCGCGCGTGCGGTCAAGGGATAAAATATATCGCGGCCTCAGTCGCCTTTACAGAGCGACTGAGGCCGCTTTTTTTTCGCCTCCCCTTTTTTTCCCCGAGAGTTCTCCCTCTCCTCAACATTCACAATCGCGCGAAATAATTGGCTGAAGAGAGCGGAGACTCCTTTAAACCCCTTTTTAAACGGCATGTAGGATTTCCCTCTTCCTTTGTACGCCCGCCTCCTTTCTGCTAAGATCCAACTACGGGGATCCCACAAGGAGGAAGACTATGGGGAAAAGAACGTTTTATCTCTTCGCCGTCCTGCTGATGACGCTCACTCTTGGCCTGACCGTGGTTACTCAAAAGGATGATCCTAGATGTAAAGACCACCCCCTTCTCACCAGAATGCCCGACTATTGGCTCCGGGGATGTAACAACAAGCAGTTCGATTCCTACGCCTTCAAGGTAAGCAAGGAGCGAAAAGATCCTGTGGAGGGACAGTACTGGTGGCTCAGCTACTACCCCCAGAACTACCTTACCACAAAACCGAGCGAGCTTCAGATTCAGAGAAACTACGAAAATGCGGTTAAAAAACTCGGTGGAACGGTCCTCTGGAGCGAGAAGGGTCTGACGACCATGAAGCTGATCCAGAACAACCAGGAGATCTGGATCGAGGTGCGGGTCGAGTTTACGGGGAAGTATTGGCTCACCATCGTTCAGAAAGAGGGAATGGTCCAGGAGATCGTCGCCGACGCCGCCGCCCTCGGCCAAGACATCAACACCACCGGCCATGTTGCCGTCTACGGAATCCTCTTCGACACCAACAAGTCCACCATCAAGCCCGAATCCGCTCAGGCAATCGCCGAAATCGCCAAGCTCCTGACATCCTCCCCCGCTCTCAAGCTCTATGTGGTCGGCCACACCGACAACGTCGGCGGTATTGAGAGCAACATAAAACTCTCTCAAGAGCGCGCCGAGGCCGTCCTCCAATCTCTGGTACGGGGACACGGGATCTCCCCCTCCCGTTTGCGCTCCTTCGGGTGCGGCCTCTTCTCCCCGGTTGCCCCTAACGACACCGAAGAGGGACGCGCCAAGAACCGGAGGGTGGAGTTGGTCAAGCAATGAGGGGCGAAGAGAGCCACTGGAACCGGTGAACACCGCAAGGTAGAGGCGGGAGAGCCTTCCGAGAGACCGCCTCCGTGTGTCCCTCCCCTAGGGGACTCTCCGAAAGCCGCATACATTTCAAGCCGGAACCTTGGGGATGGGCGCTTACTAGCTCCTCCGAGTTTAGGGCCTCTTGAAAACGCTACTTGGCGGGGATTCGTCCCAAAAATCTGGCCAGACCCTCGAGGATGGTAGCGGGATGGGGAGGACATCCGGGGATGTAAAGATCCACAGGAAGAACCGTATCAACCCCCATAACGGTCTCTGTATGGGTGCGGAAGAGTCCACCCGAGACGGCACAGGTTCCCACGGCGATGACGATCTTGGGGGAAGGGGTCGCATCATAGGTCTTTCTCAGAGCACTCTCCATGTTCTTGGTCACCGGCCCTGTTACAAGGAGACCGTCGGCATGCCGGGGGGAGGCGACAAACTGAATCCCCAGCCGTCCCAGATCCCACCCCACGGTGTTGAGAACATTGGTGTCCGCCTCACAGGAGCCGCACCCTCCGGCGCTGACCTGGCGAAGCTTCAGGGAACGGCCGAAGAGACTATGGATAGACTCCTCCCGAAGGGGATCGGCGTCCTCCCCCTGGGAGGGGACGAGCAAGGCTTGGCGCCCCTGGGCGGCCAGGCGGAACTCCCTACCGAAGCGGATCACCCCCTGGGGGCACGCCTCTGCGCAAACGGTGCAAAAGGTGCACAGCCCCATATCGATGGAGGGTGCCTTCTCCCTCAGGTGAAGGGCATCGGTGGGACATACCTGAACGCATGAGCCGCACCCGGTGCAACCCTCTTGGGCAATCTCCGGTCTGCCGACGAAACGCTCCGGCCTCTCCGGGTCGGCTCCCTTGGGGAAGCGAATCGTCCGATACCCTTGGTGAAACCTCGCTCTCAATATATCGATCATCCCTTTCTCTCTCTAGAGATCGTGGCCGCAGTAAGACAGGTTGAAACTTTTGTTGCAGAGGGGGAAGTCGGAAATCTGACGGTTCCTCAAGGCCAAGGCCAACCCGAACCAGTTGTGGAAAGAGGGGTCAACAACCTTGTAGCAGGAGAACCTCCCGTTCCGATCGGTGACGGCTCCGTGGAAGATCTCTCCCCGCCACCCCTCGACGAGGGAGAGGACCAGTTGCCTCTCCTGCAAAGATCCCCCCGCCGGGGCAAGGATTTCCCCGGTGGGAAGGGATTCGAGCAGCCCCAGGACAAACTCCGCGGAACGTCTGATCTCCTGACTCCTGACGAAGGCCCGGGCGAAGACATCTCCGGTATGCCAGGTCACCGTGGGGATGTTGAAGAACTGGTAGATGTCGTAGGGGAAATCACTTCTCACGTCTGTTTCGATTCCACAGGCTCTAGCGGCGACACCGACCAAGCCGATCTCTTCAGCGACCTCCCTGCTCAGCGCACCGGTCCCTTCGAACCGGGCCAGAACGGAGGAGGATTTCCAGAGGAGTCCAACGGCCTCTTCGGCCTCCTGGACCGCCCTCTTCAGCCCTTTTCGGATCTTCTCCACCTGCTCCTCGTCCAGATCGTACCTGACCCCTCCGGGGATCAAGAGACGACGGCCGAAGCGGCTTCCGCAGATCTGCCCGGTAAGGTTCAGCACATCCCCCCTGATTCGTCCACAATAGGACATGGTCGGGAGGAAACCTACGTCGCCGGCCAGGGCGCCGAGGTCTCCGATGTGGTTGGCGATCCTTTCCAACTCTAGGGCGATTCCCCGAAGGGCCTGCGCCCTGGCCGGAACGGGAGTGTCGGTGAGGGCCTCGTAGATCCGGCAATAGGCGCTCCCATGGCCGATCGTCGTGTCCCCCGCCAGTGTCTCCATATACCCCAGGGAGCGCTTGTCCGGGCCTCCCAAGAGGGCCTTCTCGATCCCCCTATGCTGGTAGCCGAGGAGAATCTCCAAGTGGTGGACCGTCTCTCCGTGACACTGAAAACGGAAGTGCCCTGGTTCGATGATCCCCGCGTGGACCGGACCCACCGCTACCTCGTGGATCTCCTCCCCGGCGATGGAGAAGAAGTCAGCCTCGCCGCACCGCTTGGAGTTTTCCACCTTCCCGCAGGGGGAGGCGAAACGGACGGGCTTCAACCAGGGGTGGTCGGTGGGCTCTATCTCCCAGAGCTCCGCTATCTCCCGCTCGAAGAGGTGGGCCTGAGGGACCGTCGGCGTCAGGGAGGGGTAGCGCCCTTCGATCCGGGTCGAGACGACCGAGAGGAGGGCCCGATCCTTCCATGCCAAGACTCCGTAGAGACGAACTCCTTCCTCCTGGGAACCGAAGAGTGCCACCAGTCGCCCTCCGGCATCGACTCCTTCGACGATGGCCTTACGAAAACCCTGAAAGGAGAGGAAGGGGACCGAGGAGAGAGGGGCCCTGCCGCCGTTGGGAAGGAAGAGCGCTTCCGTCATGGCGTCACCCCCGTGAGAAGATGCGCGGCTTGAA
>JAMOAD010000188.1 GCA_023621955.1 Acidobacteriota bacterium | reverse complement strand
GAGGGAAGAGGCCAGGGCCCTGGTGATTCCACAGGCCGGGCAGGGGAGTCCCATAATCAGGTGGAAGGGGCAAAGATGGGGAATCCGGTCGGAGAGAATCCGGTCGGCCAGCGCATAGGGGCCCCAGAGGCTTCCCTGTAAAAGGAAAAGGGCGAGGAGGCGTTTTCGAACGAAAGGATCAGGGTCGGTCATAGACCTTGTTCAATTCGGCCTGGACGATCATGGCGGAGACCATGGGGGCGAAGATCCCCAGGATGATCAGGAGAAGAGATTTGTCCCTTAGGCTTTGGTCGCCGACGATCTTGGAGATCTCGTCGAGGTTCTCTCCCACCAGATAGTAGAAGAAGATGTTGATGGGGAAGCAACAGCCCGAGACGATGGCAACGAGGAGTGGGATGGCCTCCCTTCCGACCATGGCGTTGATGACCTCCGCGGTCTTGATGTTCCAATAGATCAGATAGAGGCCGCAGGTAATGAAGCCGAGGATGAGGACCAAGATCGGGTCGTTGCGGAAAACCGGGATGTTCCTTCTTGGTGCCGATGGTTGCTGCTGGTCCATGGTTGTTCCTCCTTACACTCTTTAAAAGGGTACCTGAGGAGTTGAAAAAAGTCAAAACCTTCTCCGCGAATTCAGGTGGACCGAAGGAGAGCTCCAAGGCTCACAGAAGGCGCTCTTTACCAATTTACGGTGAACGGGGAGAGACCCGCCGTCAAACCTTCGACGTAAGGGATCCCCTTACAGGAAATCGGAGCTTCCCCTACAGACTCGACAAAAAAGATAGCATAAAATTGTCGGCGGGAGAGCTTTGGTAAGGTTTGGAAGAGTCTTTATCCTGGAAAAAATAAAGGGTGTTTCTCGATTTATAACGCATAAAACCGCATATAAAAAGGGTGGAAACGAGTCGTGCTCTTGACATAAGTGGTATATTTAAAAGTCGCGATGAAAAGAATTTTTGAAAAGTATTCCTTACCAGTCACAAGAGAGAAAGGTCGAAAAGGGAAAGGCGAATTTTTCTTTTTTCTTGACACCGTAATAGGGGAATATTACCATTGCCTTAGGAGGGGTGAAAAGATGGGAAAAGCAGAACGTAGGGATGAATACTCCTGTTTCCCCCGGGAGCTCAGGTTGAAAGGGTTGTTTCTCAGTGTTTTTCTCCTCTTCTTCTCCTCCCTCTTACCTCTCCAAGGGGACGAAATAGAGAGGAGGGAGAGCCTCTCCTTGAACGCTCTTCTCGGGCAGATGATGGAGAGAACCCCCACATGGAGCAGCGATTTGACCCCATGGGAGTGGTTGCTCAACCTCTCTTCCCCCTTAGGCACAGACAAAAGCAGAATCCTTGCCCTTTCGAAGATTTCCGACGCCTTGAAGAACGATGTCGGTATGGGGCTCACCGCGGGGTATGTCTACAACTCTGACCTGGGAATCCCCGACCTGGAAGAGGGACCCTACAGATGGCGCGCCTACGCCGGTTTGGAGTGGGATTTTCTCCAGGGCGGCTTGAGACGAAAGGTGAGGGAGAAGGAGCGCCTGAAGAAAGACGTCGAGTTGGGATACCTGACCGAGACCTACAGAAGGCGGCAGGAGGCGACTTACTACCTCCAGGACCTGATCATCTACCTCTTTGCCGCTCCGAAGCTGGAACTCCTGGAGAAGAAGGAGAGCTTCCTTGTCGGGTACGCCGATCTTCTGCAGAAGAGGGTGAAGAGTCACGAAACGTTTCCGGAAGAGCTCTTGGACGTTGAACAGGAAATCCAGCGTTCCCGGAACATGATCTCCGTTCTCGGTTCCTACCGGGCTACCTTCCAGACCCGGCATGTCGGCAAACCCGTCCCTGAGGCTCATCCTGAGACCTGGCCAGTGGCCGAGGTGAAGGCCGAAGAGCTTGTGGCCATACTGGAAAGGCCGCCCTTCTTAGCTCCCGCCTTGAAGCAGAAGGAGCGGGAGTCCTCCTTGAAGTTCGATTTCCTTGACGACGTCCGTCTCAGAACCTTCATCCAGTATCAGGCCTACGACCGAGAGGCCCGTAAGGATCAGTATTTCAGCCTGGGTGTCTCCGTCGCCATTCCCTTCCCCTTCCGAATCGACAGCCGCAAAAACGCCAGGAAGGCGGAGACCCTCTGGCAGCAGGAGACCCAGAAGAGGCAGCACAACGCCGAGGCCCTGGAGGCCTTGAACAGATACTATGAGTACAAAGTCAAACTGGACGATCTTATTCACTTTCTTGGCAAGAGAAGGGTCTTGGTGGGAAGAATCAACCGTTTGAAGGGACAGCTCGCCTTGAGCTCACAGGGCGCCTCCTGGAGCGATCTCTACGAGAACGCCCGTAGCCTCTTGGATGTAGAGATAGAGCTCCTTGAGATCCGACAGCAGTTGGCCATTCGGCTTGCCCAAATCTTTCGGACCTTCCCGGAGGAGAAGGTCACCCCCTACCTCTCCCCCCTTCCACCTCCTTATCCGGAGATACCAGTGACAGCCACGGCAAAAAGAGAGGAGAGACCCTTGAGGGGAATCTATGTCTGGTCGAAGACCTTCCTCAAGAGAGGTGGAAAAAGACTCCTCGAAGAGGCGAAAAGAAGCGATTGTAAGGAGATCTTCCTCTCCTTCCCTCGTCGGATCGAGGCGAAAAGGGTGTTACCTTTTCTGGAAGAGAGCCACGCCCAAGGGATTCGGGTCTACGCGGTCGTTACCGAGGCAGGGTGGCTGAAACCCGCGAAGTTGGAAGAGGCCCATGGAAGGGTGATGGAGATTGCCTCTCTTCCCTTTGACGGCCTCCATGCGGACATCGAGCCCCATACTCTCGACCGCTGGAAGAGGGAGAGCGTGCCCTTAGCCGAGGCCTTAACCGATCTTCTCTCCCACTTTAGAACCTGGATTCCCAAAGGGTGGGAACTCTCCGTCGCCTTGTCTCCACGCTTTCCCGAGCAATCCCTGGAGCGGATCTATGGCACTGTCGACAAGGTTGGGGTGATGGCTTACGGTGAGACGAAACCTGAAAAATTGGGCAACCTGTTGGAGCCTTTTGCAAAGAGGGGGAAGGAGCGTACGCTCCTCATCCTCCGGCCCAACGACTTCTCGTCCCTCTCCGAGTTGGAGGCTTTGACGGCCCAGGTTCGGCAGGCCACCGGTATCGAGAGCCTGGCCTTTCACGACATGGAACGGTGGATCTCTTGGGAGAAAACCGGTGCCCAGGGAAAATAGTCGTCTCTTCTCGAAGGGAGGGTCCTCCTTGGACGGGAGAGCCCGGGCGGTGAGAGAAAAATGATCCCTCCCGTCAAGACTCCCTTGAACACGGTCCTTCTCTGCTCCCTCTTTCTCTTTTCTTCGTACTCCTCAGGGAGGGAGAGAGGGGCTCTTCTCTTCACCGGGGCGGCCACGCCTGAAGGGCTCGCGGGGATCGAGAGAGTCTTGGAGCGAGCCGCCATCCCCTATGGAAAGAGCGATGACCTCACCGAGGCGTTGGAAGCTTCCATGGTCTTCCTTCAAGGAGATCAGGAAGAATCCTCTTTACATGAGGGGCTCTGGCGGAGGTATGTCGCGAGCGGTGGAACGCTGGTCACCTTTTCCCCCGACCGAGGCTTCCTCTCTCTGGTCGGCGCCTCTTCGTCCCGACTCTCCTCCTCCAGGAGACGGTTGACCTGGGTCGGGAGGGGAGAAGAGGATGTGGAACCCTTGGATGCCCCATTCCTGCGCATCGTCCCCTTGCAGGAGCGAGAGACCCTGGGGTATCTTCCCGGGGAGGGGAGGGGCCTTGCCCTCTTCGAGGATGGCACAGGGGCGGTTGTGGAGAGGGCCCTCGGGAGAGGTTGGGCCTATGGGCTGAACCTTCCTTTCGGGGAGATCGAGGAGAGCCTCTCCCTGTGGTTGGGTTCCCTCTACGGTCGTAGCGTTCCCTTCGCGGTTCGTCATGTTCCAGCCCCGAAGGGGGAGGGGAGCGCTTTCGACCAAGGAGGGCCAATTCCCGTGAAAACGTCCCTTTCGGGACGGAACCTGACGGTGCTCTGCCATCCCACCTCTCTTCCCCTCAGGGTCAAGGATGGACAGAGTCTGGAGAGCGTCACCCTCTTCGGAGAGAACCGCGAGCCTATCCCCTTCGTTACGGTTCTTTTGGCCGGCGGCGACACCGAGATCCGGAGAATCTTCCAGAGAGAGCCTGCCCCTTCTCGTCTCTCTCCCTCTCTTCTGGAGAGAGAGGAGCCCTCGGTGGGCGAGAGAAGGGAGGACGATTCGCTGAGAGGGGTCTATATCTGGTCCAAGACCTTCGAAGACTACTCCCGGAAGACGCTTCTTGACAGGGCGGCCCACTTCGGGTGCCGGGAAATCTTTCTCTCCTACCCCAAGAGCATGGACCCTGCCGCTGCCTTCCTCTTCCTTCGAGATGCCCATGCAAGGGGCTTTATTGTTCACGGGGTCGTCACTGACACCTCCTGGCTTGATCCCTCCAAGAGGTCGGCGGTGACGGAGAGAATCCAGGAGATCGTCGCCCTTCCCTTCGACGGCTTACATGTGGACATAGAACCCCACACCATGGACGAATGGGAAGATCAGCAGGACCTCCTTACGGAGCGCTTTATCGATCTTCTCGCCCACTTCCGTTCCAGCGTCCCTGGAAATTGGCAGTTGAGCGTCGCCCTGATGCCCACCTTTCCGGAGACAGCACTGGCGAGAATCTACTCCCTGGTGGATCGGGTGGGAGCCATGATCTATGGGATAGAGTCACCGGAGAGGATTATCGTCAAGTTGAACCCTTTCCTGAAGCGGGGAGAGGAGAAGACTCAACTCCTACTTCGTCCCTTTGACTTCGATTCCCCCACCGAGTTGAGTAGATGCATAAACAGGGTCCTTAGAGTGACGGGGATCTGGAAAGTAGCCTTCCACGATTTGGAGAGATGGATCTCTTGGGAGAAAGAGTATGCGACTGAAAAGTAAACCTACCTTTATCCGTACCGGTGACGAACCCGCTCCGAAAAGGCCCTTCAAGATCGGCCGTTTCGTCTACGTCGGGTTCCTCCTGCTTCTGTTGGTCTTCCTTGCCATTAAGTTGGGGGGCAGTTTCTTCTATGTCCGCGGCGTGGGCCAGATTGAAGCTTCCCGCCTCAACGTGCAGGAGTTGACGGACGTCAGGCTCTTGAAAATGCTCGTCAAGGAGGGGCAAGAGGTGAAGAAGGGGGATCCCCTCTTCACGTTCCTCCGCTGGGGAGCAGCCGACGTTCCTGTCCCTCAGGAGACGACCCGTCTCGCCCCTCTCCAGGATGGATTGAAACTCTCCAGAGATCTGCTGGACCTTGAGCGTCAGATCAGGCTTAAGGAGCTGGAGAGAAACGACGCAGAGGAGAGGCTAGGGCAGTGCCGTAAGGGTGTTGAGCGCGTCAGGACCTTAGTCTCTCAAAATGCCGCCTTGGAGAGCGAGGCGCTGAGGCTTGAGGAAAACTGTTCGAAGATAGCCTTTCAACGCAAGAGCGCCGAGGAGGAGATCAAGTTTTTCCGTCGGGAGATAGGGCTTCTGAACGAGAGCCGTACGACCATGGCCAGCTCCGGGAGAGGTCGGCAAACCGTACTCTACCTGGGTTCATGGAAAGACTCGATCAAGGCCGATGAACGCCGTCTGGCCGCGGCCGCACTCGGATGGCCTATCTTCGCCTCATCCCGTCAAGGGATGGCGATCGCCCTCTACGGTGGACCCTTCACCGATTCGTCAGAGGCGTTCAGAGCGCAGCGGGCCTTCAGAAACGCGCGGTTTACCGCTTCCGTCGTCGATTGGCCCATGTCCGTCGGTGAAGGCGGCTCCGTGGGTGTCGGGGCCTCCTGGAAGGACCATGAAGGGTTCAGCGAAGTCGTGCTCTCCTTGAGTAAACCGGTTCTCTTCGATATCCAGACCCGTCCCAACGGGGTGGATATCTTCCCGAGAGAGCCCTTTCTTTGGGAGGGGGCTCCCTCCATACCGGCGTCGTCTCCCTTTATCACCACGCTTCGGAGCGGTGTCGAGGGTGGAAGGCAGGGGATCTTCGTCGATCTGAGAGGCGCTCAGGTTGTACGTTGTTGGGAGTATCGCTCCCCTTACCGTCTCGTCTTGGAGGTCAGACCTTCCGTGGCCGGTCAGCCCCAGCAGAGGAAGGGAATCGAGTGCGTCCCAGTCTGGGGCGAACTCTTCCGCTCCCCCCTTTCCGGTATGGTGACCAGGATCTACTTCGGCGAGTACGAAGTGGCCCTCAAAGGGGAGCAGATCATGAACATCTACCAATCCGGCGGGAACATGAGCATCAAGGCCTTCTTCGAGCAGAAAGACCTGCTGAGCCTCGAGAAGGGCCGTCCCGTGGAGATCGAGTTTCCCGATGGGATCAAGGTCTCCGGAAAGATCTCCCGTCTCTACTCGGCGACCTTGGCCCAGCCTCCGGAGTTTCAGAAGAAGTATGAACCCACCCACAGAAATGTGGTTGTAGACGTGATTCTCGATGATCCTTCCCTAGTGAGGGACAGGGACGTCGATCGGCTTGGCGTGAAGCTCTACATACGGAAAAAGCTGTTTTGAGAGGAGGACCCGTGTACGCGTTCATCGGAAGGGAAAAGAAGATACCAGTCTCCGTGGAAAACCTTGGAGATTACCAGTTCTTTCAGAGAGAGAATCCGGAAACCATCGATTTGGAAACCTTTCAAGACCATCAGGCCGTGGTCATCGATTCCCGGGAGATCCGTTTCAGCCTCGGGTTGGTGAACCGCTT
Source organism: Acidobacteriota bacterium (assembly GCA_023621955.1). Taxonomy (GTDB): domain Bacteria; phylum Acidobacteriota; class Aminicenantia; order JAMOAD01; family JAMOAD01; genus JAMOAD01. Next base: position 10,968 of record JAMOAD010000188.1, on the reverse strand, counting down.
TCGGGGGGCCTCGACTCTGAACCTCTACCTCAAACCGATCTTTCTCTATTCGGAGCTCCCCATTGAGGACTCCTATGTCATGGCTTTGGTGGATGGAACCGTTGACGCGGCGACAATGCGGGGGAGCGTCTCCGCGCGGACCGAACAGCTTGCCGACGCGATCGCCCAGTACAAGGATATCGAGCAGGACACCTTCGAATCGACGGTGGTCGTGAAGACCCTTCGCTTCATGGTGACCCGAGGGAGGCGCCTGGAGCCGGTCACGATGCCCAAGTCCCGCTTCGGCTTCAGCTACCCCTTCTTGGGGGCGCAGTTCAGAGACCGTGACGATGCCCGGCTCTTCTCGATTCTGGACCTGATCGACAACGAAAACCTCATGGAGAAGCACTTCGTCGACCGTATTCACCTGTGCAACCGGTGTAAGTCGAGCTTCATCAACTTCCGGGAGCTCTGTCCGCGGTGCCACTCCGCGGACCTCGAAGTGAGCGATCTGATCCATCACTTCTCTTGCGGCAATGTCGACCCTGAGACCAAGTACAAGGTTCACGATCAACTGGTCTGCCCCAAATGCAAAAAAATACTCAGGCACATCGGGATGGATTACGACAAGCCCTCGGTCGTTCACACTTGCCGAGTGTGCCAGACAACCTCTCAGGATCCGGAGGTTTGGGGGCTCTGCCGCTATTGTGGAAATGACACCCCTTCGGAGAGACTTCTCTACAGGGATCTGAAGAGTTACTCCCTCTCCTCGGCAAGCCTCAACTTCGCTCTCAACGGGCTTCACTTCACCCTGGCGGATTTTCTTAAGGGCCACCTGGAGATCGTCAACTACCCGACCTTCCAGACCATCGCCCACTACGAGAACGAGCGTGCCCTTCGCTACAAGCGGCCCTCGGTGATCGTCAACTTCCAACTCCTCAACTTCAGCGAACTCGTTACAGGGTTCGGCCAGCGCCGGGAAGAGGTGGCTCTGGAGATGGCGAGGATCATCAAGGACACCCTGAGGGATTCGGACATCATCACCCTTTTAAACGACAACACCTTCGTCTTCCTTCTCGTGGAGACTCCCAGGGAGAACGCCGAGGCTGTCGGCGCCCGTTTGGACAAGCGCTTCCAGGGGCTCATGGCCTCGAACTTCCCAGGCATCACCCTGCAGACCCACCTTCAGGCCATGGAGCTGACGGAGTTCATCGACCGAAAGGAGCAAGAGGAGAAACAGGCCTCCCATGAATGAATTTCTGCAGTACATCAACGATTTCACCGATATCTTCTTCTTCTGGAAGACCATCGGATTCGCCAAGTTCCTCAGGTTCTTCTGGTTCTTCTTTATCTTCGAGATTCCCAGGTACGTTCTCTCCGACATGTTGGTCCTCACCTTTGTCGCTATCCGTCGGAGAATGCGCAAACCGAAGATGGAGATCGCCCGCCTTCAGCTCTTACAGGAGAACCCTCTCGTCTCCATCGTGATCCCCGGGAAGAACGAAGGGGGACACCTTCACTATCTGATCAAGTCGCTCAACGAACAGACCTACAAAAACTTTGAGATCATTGTCATCGACGACGGTTCCGACGACGAGACCCAGATCATCTGCCGGAACCTCCTCAGGAACCAGAAGATCGACAGATACCTGAGAAACGACGTCAGGGGAGGGAAGGCGTCGGCCTCGAACTTCGGGTGGCGCCACGCCCGGGGCCGTTTCATCGTCCACATCGATGCGGACTGCTCCTTTGACAGGGACGCCATCGAGAAGATCTTGGTCCCCTTCTTCTACGACCCCAGAATCGGAATCGTCGGGGGTGACGTCAAGGTTCGGGAGGGGTCGTTGAACCTTTGCACGGCCCTTCAGGCGATCGAATACCTCAAATCGATCACCGTGGGAAGGATCATCACCTCGGAACTGGGAATCTTAAGAGTCGTCTCCGGTGCCTTCGGCGCCTTCCGCAAAGAGATCGTCGACCAGGTCGGAGGGTGGGACGTCGGCCCGGGGATGGATGGGGACATTACCGTCAAGACGAGGAAGAGCGGTTTTCGGGTTCGCTTCGCCAAAGAGGCGGTCTGTTATACTTCCGTTCCGAAGACCTGGAAGGCTTTGGCCAGACAGAGAACCAGGTGGAGCCGTTCGCTCGTGCGTTTCCGTCTGAGAAAACACAAGGATGTCTACTATCCCGACGCCAACTTCAGCGTCTTGAACATGGTCTCCTTCGTGGAAAATGTCTTTTTCAGCCTCGTCCTCGACGCCAAATGGTTGATCTATATCGTTGATATTGTGGTGAACTTTCCCGTTACGGCGAAGTACATCATCCCCATCAACTTCCTTCTCTACGTTTTGACCAACATGGTGCAGTTCGTCATGGCCATGGCCGTCTCGGAGCGTGCTCGAAAGGAGTGGCACCTCTCCCTCTACCTTCCTCTGATGCCTTTCTATATGGGAGTCTACATGAGGGTGGTCAGGACTTGGGCCTATATCATGGAGCTCTTCTTTCACAGCTCCTATAAAGACACATGGAACCCGATGAAGGTTTCTCGTCAAGCCAAGGAGGTGGGACTATGAGAGCCCCTGTTCGTCGTTTTGCGGTCGTTGCGGCCCTTCTGGTTCTCTCCCTCTTCTCCTTGATCGAAGGGAAGGAGCGGAGGGTCTCCATCTTCACGAGAGGGGCGAACCCCGGAGAGATCTTCATCGCGAAGACACTTCTGGACAGTGCCGGGGTCCCCTACGTTACCACCGACCTTCCTCAGGAAGCCGTGAGCAGCTCCATGGTCTTCATGGCCTCCCGTTGGAGGGGTACAGAGACGACCTCCTTGGAGCTGGACCTCTGGAGCCAATACGTCGCCTCCGGAGGCCTGTTGGTTGTTCAACGTCCGGAGAGCAACATCTTCTTCCCCCTCATCGGGGTTTCGTCATCCTCGGGTTCCAACCTCCGGTATACCTTGAACTGGGTGGATCGTCCCGGAGACGGGGACATCGCTTTTCTCGACGATCCCCTCGAGAAGACACTTTCCCTGGGGGATGTCGCCCCCAAGGAGACCATCGGGACCGTCGGCTACACCGTGACCGACGCGGAGCCCTTGGCCCTCTTCGAAGACGGGAGCGCGGCGGTTCTCAGAAAGAGGTGGGGGGATGGATGGGTCTACACCCTAGGCGTTTCCATGCGGGAGTACCTTCTGCTGGCGCTCTTAAATAAGGATTACGAGGCTCAGAGGACCTCTTCCAACGGCTTCGAGCCCGCCGGTGATGTCTTCGTTCTTTTCTTGAGAACACTCTACGCCAAAGCGACCCCTTACGCCGTATGGAAGGGGTCCTCCCCCTTCGGGACCAGGGGGGTCTTGATGCTAACCTTCGACGTCGACGCCCAAACGGCTTTCGACCAAATGGAGGGTTTCGCTGAGCTCCTAAAGAACAACGGTATGCGGGGAACCTTTAACGTGACGACCTCCTACGAGAGGGACACGAAAGAGGGTTTGGGCTATGGAGGGTTTTACGCCGTTGCCGACAATATCGTGAAGCTCCGAAAGCTGACCCAGCTGAACCAGAGAATCGGAAGCCATTCGGTGGGCCACTTCCTGGACTTCGACGCGGAGACGACCTTCCCCATGGGAACCACAGGCAACACGAGGGAGAGCTACCACCCTCACGCCGAGGGGACCACCACGGTTGGAGGAACCGTGATAGGGGAGCTGGAGGTTTCGAAAAACCTTCTGGAGAAGGATCTTATGGTTCCCGTGAAGACTTTCAGGTCCGGTCACCTCTCCTTCAACGACTATCAGGCTCAAGCGATGGAACTCCTGGGCTATAAGTTTGATACAAGCCACAGTGCCAACGAACTCCTCACGAACTTTCCCTTCTTCCTTCAGGAAAACAACAAGAGCGACGGGAGGGTGACGACGGTCCTAGAGATTCCTATGACCATGTCCGATGTCTTTAAAGATGACCCTATCGACGATGTGAACTACACTGAGAAGGAGAGACTCTGGATGGACATCACCGAGAGGAACGCCAGAAACGGTGCCTCCACGGTGTTGCTGATACACCCCAACCGAGACTATAAGCTGGAAGCTCTCAAAATGATCGTGGAGGGGGGACTACCTGAGGGAGTGAAGGTCTTGGACATGGAGAGTTTCGGGGAGTGGTGGCTCCGAAGGCAGGCCCTCTCTTTCGACACAGAGCTGCAGGGGGGGAGCCTGGTGATCAAGCTGGCGGAGAGCTCCTTCCCCCTGGCGGCCGATTTTTCATTGAAGGTGAAGGACGGGGTTGGGCTCTCGGGGGTCTCTCTGCAACGGGCGGACGGAAGCCTTCTCCCCTCGGTGGTTACCCCTCGGGACAACGGGGAGTGGGAGGTCTCCACGGGCCTTCTTTGGAACGTGGCACGGTACGTTGAGCGGAGTTGGTCTATACGCAGAGACCTTTGCCGTCTGGAGGTGACCGGGTATCCGGCCTCCCCTTTTACGGTAGAGGTTGTTCGCAAGAGCGGAGCCACCGACGAAGAGACGATCTTCAAACCCACCGCCGACTCCGGCGGCAAGTTGACTCTTCAGCACTACCTGACTAAGGGGATTGTTTACCGCTATGGTCTCCGCATTAAAGACGCCGCCGGGACCGTTGTCTACGAAACCGAGTATCGGGAGATATAAGGATGATCGAACGAAAGAAAACCATGGCTTTTTTTCTTTTTATAGCCGCTCTTCTCTTCGGAGCCCATTCGTTGGGAGCGGCGGACAAGAGGATCCTGATCATGCCCGGAGTGAGAGCTTTCCGGGGAAGCGACTCCTCTTTCCGAAGCATCTACGGAGCCACCCAAATCTTTCCTGAAGCGAAAGTGGGCTTTCGGTTTCATGATGATTACTACGTTTGGGGCTCCTGGGGCGGCTTCAAAGAGAAGGGTAAGACCCAATCTCTCGGTATCGACAGCGCCGAAGTCACGAGGAGCTTCCTCTCTTTTGGGTTGGGTTTCGAAGAGAGGCTCCTTGGCCCTGTGGGTTACCACGTCGAGGTTGGAGCCACCAGGACCCACTTCAGCGAAGAGGCACTGGAGCTAAAGGAGAAGGGAGACAAGTGGGGGTTCCGCGGGGAGGGGGGGGTGAAGTTCGACCTCTCCGAGAGGTTCTCCCTCAGAATCTCCGTCGGTTACACGGATTGCAAGGTGACCAGGGAGACAGGGGATCTTCGAATGGGGGGAATGACCGGAGGGGCGACTCTTGTGGTCAGGCTCTAAACCCTCTTCCCAGCCCTGGAAGGGAAAGGTTTTTCGCGAAGTTTGTGGTTGAAAAGGTCAATGGAGGGAGCTCCGGGTCGGGCTTCCCTCGAAGGCCGACCCGGGGAAAAGGTTGCTTTTCCGCTCTCTCTCAGGCCCTCTTGCTCCTGGCCTGGGCGATCTCCTTCACGGCGTTGACGGCGGAGCGGATATGCTCCTCCGTGTTGAAGGGCCCGACGCCGAAGCGGACGGCGCCGTGGATCTTATCGGTTCCCAACTGTTCATGGACCAGGGGAGCGCAGTGGAGCCCCGTTCGGCAGGCGATGTTGTAATCGACGTCGAGGAAAGTCCCCACCTCTGCGGCTTCCATCCCCTGGATGTTGAAGATCAAGACGCTGATGTGGTTCTTCAGATCTTCCTGGCAGTAGAGGATGACGCCGGGGATCTCCTTCAGGCCGTCCCTGAGCATTGTGGTCAGGTGCATCTCATGCCTGTAGAGCTCCTCCAAACCCCTCTTCTCCAGCCATTTCACACCGGCGTTTAGACCGGCGATACCGAGCAGGTTGGGGGTTCCGTACTCGAGCCTGTAGGGATACTTGTCTAGGTGGGTTCGGAGGGCCGAGTCGACTCCCGTTCCTCCCGCCCTGGTCCTGCTGACCTCGATACCCTCCCTGACGTAGAGCCCTCCGATTCCGGTGGGGCCCAGGAGAGACTTGTGGCCTGTGAAGGCGACAACGTCGATGTTCATGGCTTCCACATCGATGGGGACCTTGCCGGCGGTCTGGGAGGCGTCGATCAGGAAGGGGATGCCCCTTTCACGGCAGAGCGCGCCGATCTCTGCGATGGGCTGAACAGTGCCGATGACGTTGGACCCATGGTTGACGACCACCAGGGAGGTGTCGGGCCGCATCCGTCTGCGGAACTCTTCGGGGTCGACGAACCCTTTCCCGTCGAAGGGGACGTGGTCAACGGTCACTCCCTTCTCGAGATGGAGGTGGTGGAGAGGCCGAAGAACAGAGTTGTGTTCAACCGTGGTGGTGATGGCATGGCTTCCTGGTTTGACCAGGCCGAAGATGGCCAAGTTGAGAGCGTCGGTGGAGTTATAGGAAAAGATCAGCCGGTTGGGATCTTTACCGCCGAAGAAGCGGCAGAGAAGAGAGCGGGTCTGCTCAAGGGTTTCCCCCGCTTCGAGGCAGAGATCGTAGCCCGAACGACCGGGGTTGACACCGCGGGTGCGGTAGAAGGAATCCATGAAGGAGTAGACCTCTTCCGGTTTGGGAAAAGAGGTGGCGCCGTTGTCGAGGTAGATACATGGAACCATAGAATGACCTCCTGAGGGTAAGAGAATAGAGATCATCATACCTTAAACTCCAGGGGAAAGGCAAACCCCTCCATCCGGCTTGCCTTTTCCTGTCGAGGTTGATAAAATAGAACCATCCATTAAGGAGGTACCGATGTACAAAAGGGATATCGTCGGCATCATCTTGGAAGAGAGGAAAGAGAACTCCGTGATGCTCCAGAAGGTTCTAACCGAGTGGGGATGCATGATCAAGACCCGCCTCGGACTTCATGATGGAGTTCTCGACAGTTGTACCCCCGTCGGTTTGGTCGTCCTCGAAGTCGTTGGAGAGGAAGAGAAGATGGAGGAGCTCGTCCGGAAGCTCAACCTTCTGAACGGAGTTCGTGCACAGAGAATGACCCTTCGCCTTCCCTGACAAAGAAGCAGAGTCGTCCAGCCAGCTTCCTGCCGGACTGAGAGACCCGAGGGGTTCATACGCCTCTGACGCCTCTCTTTGACGAACAGTGGTTTTCGAAACACCTCGTTTCTTCTGGATTTCCCTGATCGTCGGAACGTGAAGGGTTTGTTTCGGTCTTTGATGTGATCTCTTTTCCTCTTTTTGTCGTGGCGGCGGTTTTCCTCGTCACAGCCGTCAGAAAAATCGGTCCGTGGACTCTCCCCATCTGGGCAATCATGGGCGCCGGCGCGGCCTTGGTAGTACTTCACGGGGATATCTCCCCCTCTTCCGCCTGGGGCGCGGTCAACTGGGAGGTCCTCCTCTTCCTTTTCGGCATGTTCATCTTGGGTCAGGCCCTGGAAGAGAGCGGTCTTTTGGCATCGATTCTCAACCCGCTCCTACCAGGAAGGGGTGGACCTTTCCTCTTCTTCCTCTTCCTGACTGTGGGTTTCGGTCTTCTCTCCGCTCTTCTGATGAACGATACGGTGGCGGTGATCGCCACGCCTTGGGTCCTTGGGCTCGGTCGCCGGTGCAGAGTCCCCTCCAAACCCCTTCTGCTGACCCTGGCCTTCGGTGTGACCATAGGAAGCGTCATGAGCCCGCTAGGAAATCCCCAGAACCTTCTGATCGCCCTCAAAGGGGGGTGGGCTAACCCCTTCTTCCCCTTCCTCCGGTACCTTCTTCTCCCGACGGTGATCAACCTTCTCCTCGCCGCCTGGTTCTTGACGCTTCTCTACGGGAAGAGCTTCCCCGAGGCCATGCCCTCTGCCTCTCTGGAGAGTCGACAACAACCGGGGCCTCTGTTGACAGCCTGTAAACTCTCCTTGGGGCTTCTCCTGCTTCTTCTGGCCTATCAGTTGGTCTCTCTCTTCTTGGGGAAAGCCTCCCCCTTCCCCCTGAGCATGGTCTCCCTGGCGGCGGCCTCCCCGCTCCTTGTGGCCGCCCCGAGGAGAATCGAAAGGCTGAAAAAGATCGATTGGTCGACGCTCTTCTTCTTTTTCGCCATGTTCATCCTGATGGATGCCGTATGGAGGACCGGTTTCTTCCAAGGTTGGCTTCAGAGGAGCGGGTGGAACCTGACGGCTCTGCCAGTGGTATTGGGGCTGAGCGTCGGAGTGAGTCAGTTCATCTCCAACGTTCCTTTCGTAGCCCTCTATACGCCTCTGCTCATGAAGGCAGGCGCTTCTACTGAGACCCTCATGGCCTTGGCCGCCGGGAGCACCGTGGCAGGGAACTTCTTGATTCTGGGCGCGGCGAGCAACGTCATCATCGTTCAGAACGCGGAGAAGAGGGGGGAGACTCTGACCTTCTGGGAGTTTGCCAGAGTGGGAGTCCTCTTAACCCTGATCAACACAGCTGTCTACTGGTTCCTCTTGGTCAAGAGAGGTTAAAAGGAAGGGAAACGCTCCCTTTCGGGGGGAGAGGAGAAGCGCCTCGTCTCGGTGAAAGGTAAGAGTGACGCCTTCGACGGAGGGGTTATAAGGAGAGCCCTTTTAAAGGGGCTCTCCCTATTCTTCTTTATCGAGAATGGCTTAGCGGTCGTCTCGGTTTAGTCTGTGGGCCAGGACGGGAAGGAGCAGAGCCTGAAGGAGAAGGGCGGCAAGTCCGGGAAGAAGGGCTGCCACGGCGTAGGCCTTCAAGGGTGTGCTCAGGGTTCCTGAGAAGAAGACCACGCTCAGGAAGGCTACTCGACCTGTGAGCAGGGCGATCAGAACGGCCACGTGGGGGTTGAGACGGCCCTTCTCTTTCAAAAAGCCTGTCATCGCGCCGTAGGTAAAGAGCTCCACCGTCATGGCGGTGAGGGAGAGGCCGAAGGGAAAACCGGAAAGGGCAAAACTTGCCAGAGGAGAAGCGGCTCCGACCAGGGCTCCTCCCTTCCAGCCGTAGAGCAGAGCGGCGAGAACCACCGGCCAATGCATGGGCAGAAGGATTCGGGTAGGAAGACCGAAGAGGTGGCAGAGCGCGGGGAGCAGCAGGGCGGCGCCGACGAGGGCCCCCTGAGCAAGCATCGAACGGGGTGTCGCGAAGGGAAGAACCCCGTAAGACCTCGGGGCAAGCGAAAGACTTTTCATGTACCCTCCTTAGGCTGGATGATAAATTTTATCAGAAAGAGTGTACGAAAAAAAGGAGCGAAGGTTGCCTGAGTCCGCCTTGAAAGGGCCGAGTTTTCACTCTTGGACCCAGCCGTTGTTGAAACCCAAGGAGAAGAAGGTTTCTCTCTGCAGTGCGTACTCTTCACTGGAGAGGGGTTTGTCTAAGGGCGGTGAAGAAGCGGCTTTCCAGGCGGGGAAATACTGGTTCATGAGGGCGACGGAGACCTCCGATCCTAGGTTCTCCCTGATCCAGGAGAGGACTCCTGGGGTCCCCGAGAGGTTCTGCGGAAGAACCATGTGGCGAACGATGAGCCCCTTGACGCCGATTCCCTCCGAGTCCACCTCCAGAAGGCCTACCTGGCGGAACATCTCCGAGATTGCCACGGTGGCCGTGGAAAAGTAGTTCTCACATCCGGAGAGGGAGAGGGCGTTGGCGTCGTCGCCGTATTTGAGGTCCGGGAGGTAGATGTCCACGATTCCCTCCAGGAGGCGGAGAGTTTCAACCCTCTCATACCCGCTGGTGTTCCAAACCAAGGGAACCGTCAACCCCCGGTCCGCAGCGATGGAGAGAGCGCGGACAATATGGGCCGTCCAATGGGTCGGGGTGACGAGGTTGATGTTGTGAGCCCCCTTCTTCTGGAGGGCGACCATCTCGTCTGCAAGCTCTTGGGCCCCCATTTCTACCCCGTTGCCCATCTGTGAGATCGGGTAGTTCTGGCAGAAGAGACAGCGGAGGGTGCAGTTGGTGAGGAAGATCGTCCCTGAGCCTCTCTGCCCCGAGATAGGAGGTTCCTCGCCGAAGTGGAGGTTTGTGCTGGAGACTTTGAGCTGGTTTGTGGAGCGGCAACGGCCTGGGTGTCCTGAGGTCCGTTCGGCGCCGCACTCCCAAGGGCAGAGACGGCAGGGGGAGAGAAGCCGCTCGAGCTTTTCCGCCCGTTCTATCAACTCCCCCCGGCGATGGAGGGTAAGGTAACCTGGTTCCGGCATCCTCCGATTCTACCACAGAGAGGCGCTCGAGGCGGGTCCGGAATCTCTCTTCCCTGGGGGGAGTTTGACCGGATCTCGTTTTTAAGGCTAAAATCTAGATAAAAAGGAGCCCCCTTATGGAGAACGACAAGGAAAAACCCCTAAGGAAACGTACCGGAATCGAGATCCGGTCCATGACGATCGATGATTTGGCTCCGGTGTTTCATCTTGGCGAGAGACTCTTCACGGCTCAAACCTTTCCGACCCTCTACAGAACCTGGGACCAGTACGAGGTGGTCTCACTCTTCCAGGAAGATTCGGACTTCTGTTTTGTCGCCGAGGGGGAGGAGGGAGAGCTTCTCGGCTTCGTCATGGGAACCACGATCGAGAAGAGCCGCTCCCCCTGGAGTTACGGCTATCTCGTCTGGCTTGGTACAGATCCTGAAGCTCAGACTCAGGGTGTCGCGACCCGTCTCTTCCACGCTTTTCACGACCGGATGGAGGAGGAGGGGGTCAGGATGCTCATCGTCGACACGGAAGCCGACAACCACCCGGCCCTGAAGTTCTTCGATAAGATGGGATTTGGAAGCCCCAGGGAGCATATCTATCTCTCCCTCAACCTGGATACGGAGAGGCGCGTTTTGAAAGAAAACTTGAAACGGAGCAAAGATGAGTGAACCCTTCGACAGGGAGAGGCTCAAGGAGCTTTTTCACCTTCTCGTAGAGGCTTACACGCCCTCGGGAAAGGAGGAGGAGGGGGTTGCGGTTCTGGTCAAACGCTTCAAGAAGGCCGGTATCCCTTTCCGGCTTCAGAGGGTGGAAGAGGAGAGGGAAAACTTGATCGTCCTTCCTCAAAGCGAGAGGCCCTCCCTCCTCTTCTTGGGGCACCTTGACACTGTGGTCGCTCCGGATTGGGAAGAGTTCGAGTGGAAGGAGAAGGACGGGAGAATCGAGGGGTTGGGGACCGCGGATATGAAGGGAGG
>JAMOAD010000353.1 GCA_023621955.1 Acidobacteriota bacterium | reverse complement strand
GAACCCGAAGATGGAGCCCCCTCCCATGAGAGGAGCGAGGTCCAGGTCCTCTACACGGAGGAGGAGATCTTCGTCGGCGTGACCCTCTACGACTCAGACCCTCGGGGACCGAAGACCCTCCTGGGTCGGAAAGACAACTCCCTTCTCTGCGACAACGTGACCATCTGGTTCGACAGCCTCGAAGACAAGAGGTCCGCCTTCTCCTTCACCCTCAACCCCTCGGGCGTAAAGAAAGACTCCTACTACTACGACAACACGAAGAAAGATTCCAGCTGGGAAGCCGTCTGGGATGGGGCCTCCCGCCGTTTCACCGGGGGGTGGAGCGCCGAGTTCCGTATCCCCCTCCACCAACTCCGTTACCCATCCCGGAAACTCTACAGCTGGGGTTTCCAGGTGGAGCGCTTCATCACCCGCACCAGAGAGACCAGCTACTGGGCCCCTGTTCCCAAGGGCTCCTCGCAGTTCGTCTCCCTCTTCGGGACCCTCGAGATCCCCCAGAGCCTCCCCTCCCCCAGGAAGGTCGAACTCCTCCCCTACTTTCTCGGCAAGAGCACTCTGGACCGTGAGAACCGAGAGGACCCCTACTCCCGCTACCCCAAAAGAGACGCCGATGTGGGGATCGACGTCAAGTACGGCTTGACCTCCAACCTCACCCTCAACCTGGCCATGAACCCGGACTTCGGCCAAGTCGAATCCGACCCGGCCTTCATCAACCTCTCGGCCTTCGAGGTCTACCTCCCGGAGAAGAGACCCTTCTTCATCGAAGGGGCCAGCCTCTACAAGTTCCGAATGAACGCCTCCGGCGGTGGCGGCGACATGGAGGGAGGGGGCTCCGATGTCGGGTCGGATACCCTCTTCTACTCCCGAAGGATCGGCCGTGCCCCCCAAGGGTATCCGCGTAACGCCCGCTACGCCGATATTCCCGAGACCATACCCATCACGGCGGCCCTCAAGGTCTCCGGCAAGACCAAAGGGGGATGGTCCCTGGGCTTCCTTGAGGCGGTCACCCCCTCCATGGACGCCTCCTACATCGAAGATTTCCAAGGATCCGAGAAGAGCGCTCAGATCGAGCCCCTCACCTCCTACACGGTCCTGAGAGTCCAGAAGGATTTCCGGGCCGGCCGTTCGGCCCTGGGGGGAATCTTCACCATGGTGGAGAGGAACCTGGACGAAGAGAGCTCGAACTTCCTCTCCGACAACGCCATGGCCGGCGGCATCGACTTCAGACACCGGTGGGGCCGTGACCGTTACGAAGTCACCGGCTCCTGGGTGATGAGCCGTATCGAAGGCTCCCCGGAGGCCATCCTCACAGCCCAGGAGAGTTCGGCCCGCTACTTCCAAAGACCGGACAACACTTACAGCGACTACGACCCGACCCGCCGTTCCCTGAGCGGCTACGGGTTTCACATGAGCGCCGGCAAGATCGGAGGGGAGGGATGGCTCTGGTCGGTAGGAACATCGGGAAAGTCCCCGGGCCTCGAACTCAACGACCTGGGCTTCGTTCCTGAGAGCGATTCTTGGGAGACCTTCGCCTCCCTGGGATACAACCGCTACAAGCCCAAGGGGGTCATCCGAAACCTGCGCCTGGAAACCGAACTCTGGGACGCCAGGAACTTCAAGCCCGAGAGGATCGGCTACGGCCTCTCCGGCAACGCCTTCCTCCTCTTCATGAACTATTGGAGCCTCCAGACCTCCCTGGAACGGAACGCCCACTCCCTCTCCCCCTCCGCCCTCAGGGGCGGCCCCTCCCTCTGGGTGGCGGGAAGCTGGGAGGGTTCCGCCGGTTTCTCCACGGACTACAGAAAGCGGGTCTTCATGGACCTGAACGCCGAATACGAGAAGGGAGACGAGGGGCTGAGCTCCACCTCCATCAGCGGCTCCATCACCTGGAGGGTTCGTCAAAACCTCTCCCTGGAGTTCGGACCGGAGCTCTCCCTCGAGAAGGATCCCCTTCAGTACATCGACACCTTCAAGGAGGGTCTCTCCTCTCCCCGCTACCTCTTCGGAAAGATCGACCACAAGACCCTGGGACTCACGGTTCGAGGAGACTTGGCCCTCTCCCCGACTCTGACCCTGCAACTCTACGCCCAACCCTTCGTCTCTTCCGGCGAATTCTCTCAGTTCCGGGAGGTCCTCTCCTCAAGGGCGGAGAAGGAGTCCCAGCGGTGGCACAAGTTTTCGCCATCGGAATCCCTCCTCTCCGACGGTGTCTACTCCCTGACGCGCCCGGGAGAGAGCTCTCCGTTGGTGGTGAAGAACCCGGACTTCAACTTTCGGCAGTTCAAGCTCAACCTTGTTCTGCGTTGGGAGTTCAGGCCGGGGTCGGCCCTCTTCCTGGTATGGAACCAGGGAAGAGGAGATTACGCCCACCAGGGCCGTTTCCGTTACTTCCAGGACCTCTCGGACCTCTTCGGCACACACCCGAGAGATGTTTTCCTGATCAAAATCTCTTACCTCTTTGACCTCTAACAAAGTGAGTTCTTAAGGGGGACCCTTCTTGAAATCAGGAAGCTTTTCCGGTACTATTATCCCTAAAACTTGTTCGAGAGGAGAATAAATCATGGAAATCAAAGTCAGAAAGAAAGACAAGGTCAACATCCTTGATATCGCCGGAAAGATCGTCATCGGAGAGGAGCTTGACAGACTGAGAACCATTGTCCTTGACCTCTTGGAAGCCGGAGAGAAGAGCTTTGTTCTGAACCTGGCCGAGGTTCCTTACGTGGACAGCACGGGCTTGGGGGAGATCATCCGTGTTTATATCTCTGTGACCAAAAAGACCGGAAAGGTCAAACTCTTGAACCTTTCCTCGAAAATTCACGATCTGCTTGTGATCTCCAAGCTCATCACCACCTTCGAAAAAGACATCTTCACCGACGAAGAGACCGCTCTCAAATCTTTCTGAGTCGGTAAAGCCGGAACTCTTTTGTTTTTCAATAAAGAGAGAGGAGGGTTGTACATAACAACCCTCCTTCTTCTTCTTTTCGCGGTTTTCTCCCTCTTTACAGATCTCTCCGTACGCCAGAGAGGTGGTTTCTTCAGCGACGAGGCGGCCTACTTCTCGGCGGTTCAGAGCCTGGCCTACGACCATGATCTCCAGTACACCCGCCGGGATCTCTTCCGGATCAAGAAAGAGTTCGCCACCGGTCCCCAGGGGATCTTCCTGAAGAAGGGGAACGACGGAAGGCTCTTCTTCGCCAAATCCTTCATCTACCCCCTCGCCGCGGCCCCCTTCTACAGAATCGGTGGAGTTCGAGGGATCTTCTTCTTCCACTTCCTTCTGCTCTCCCTGGTCGTCTTGATGGCCTACCGTGTGGCCCGTCGCCGTTTCGGAGAGGACATCGCCCTCCCCTCCGCCATCTTCTTCCTCTTCGCCTCCATCGCCTGGGTCTATTTCTTCTGGATCACCGCCGACCTCTTCAACTTCTCCATGGTCTTTCTCTCTTACCTCTTCTGGTTCGACTCCCGGGAGCGGGAAAAACCTTGGCTGTGGATCTTCCTCTCCGCCCTCTGCATAGGCCTGGCGACCTTTTCCAAGCCCCCCAACGCCCTCTTGGCCCTCCCCCTCCTGGTGGACGCCCTCTTCGTCATCAAACGGCCCAAGAGGGTCCTTCTCTTCTTCCTGGGAGGCGCCGTCCCGACCCTGCTCCTCTTCGGTCTCACCACCCTGCTCATGGGGGACTGGAACTTCATGGGCGGTCAGCGTAAGAGTTTCTACTTCACCTTTCCCTTCGAGAACCCCGGCGACACCTTCGACTCCCTGGGAATCACCATGAGCGCGGCGAACTACTGGCAGCGCTTCTTCCTGACTCCCTCCATCTTCCTGAAGAACCTCTTCTACTTCTTCTTCGGTCGCTACACGGGCCTGCTCTTCTACATGGCCCCGGGACTCCTCTTCCTGACCCTCTTCCTCCTCAGCAGGAAGAAGGAGAAGCTGGGGTGGGTGATCCTGGCGGTCTTCCTGGCGGAGATCGGCATCTACACGGCCATGGCCCCGGACAACTACTTCGGAGGCGCCGGCTCCCTGGGGAACCGCTACGCCCTCAACATCTACCCTCTCCTCTTCTTCCTCTTCCCCTACGGGCTCAACAAGAAGAAACTTTTCCTGGCCTCCTGCTGGTCCGTACTTTGCCTTGGCCCGCTTCTCTTCGACCCGATCTACTACTCCTCCTACACCGGGGAGCTCAGCAAGAACGGTCTTTTCCGCCTCGCCCCTCCGGAGCTGACCCAGGTCGCTTCGCTTCCGGTCAACATCAACCCCCACGTTTGGCGTATCCCCACCGGAGGAGGGTGCTACTTCACCTTCCTCAACAACAACTTCAACAAGGTGACCGAAGGAGGAGGCGTCTGGAGCTACAAGGAGGGGGAGTTGGAGTTCATCTTGGAGGCACCGGCCCGGAGCAGAAGGTTTCACATCCTTCTCCAGAACAACCCCTCTCCGGCCCGTAACCGCGTCTCCCTTAGGATCGGAGACAAGCGGGTCTCCTACACCATGGGCGCCTCTGAGGTGAGGGAACTGACCATGGAAGGGATCAAGCCTGACCTGGTGATCAGAGATACCGCCTTCTACAAAGGGTCTCTGGTCTCTTCGACCTCGACGATCCCCTTCTTCACCGCCAAAGAGAACAGAGACAGACGGAGGGTGGCGCTCTTCTTCAAGCCCACTTGCGAACCATGTGCGGAATAGCCGGTTTCGTTTACGCCGATCCCCAGAGACCTGCGGAAGAAGAGATTCTCCTGAAGATGCTCGATTCGATCTTCCACAGGGGTCCCGACGAAGATGGCCGATGGACCCAAGGGAACAAGGCCTTGGGGATGAGGCGGCTGAGCATCATCGACCTCTCCACAGGCTCCCAGCCCCTCTTCAACGAGAAGAGAGACCGGTTGATCGTCTACAACGGGGAGTTCTATACCTACCAAGAGCACCGCAAGGCCCTCGCGGAGAAGTACCGTTTCACGAGTCAATCCGACACGGAGGTCATCCTCAGGCTCTACGAAGAGTACGGGATGGGCTTCACGGACAGGCTCAGGGGAATGTACGCCTTCGCCTTGGCGGATCTGAAGGAGGACCGCCTGATCCTCGTCAGAGACCGTTTGGGGATCAAGCCCCTCTACTACACGCTCACGCCGACGGGGACCCTCGTCTTCGGCTCCGAGATCAAGGCCCTTCTGGCCCATCCGGAGGTAGACTCCACTCCTGACCTCCAGGCCCTGGAGTACCTGCTGACCCTGGAGTACATCCCCGCCCCCCTCTCGGCGTTCAAGTCCATCAAGAAGCTACCCGCCGGTCACACCTTGACCTACAGCGGGGGAAGGGTGGAGATCGCCCCCTACTGGTCCCTGGAACCGGAGACCCAAAGCCGTAGCCTCTCCCAATGGGAGGATGAGCTGGAGAGTCGGTTGGAGGAGGCCGTCAAGATGCGGCTCATCAGCGACGTGCCCTTGGGAGCCTTTCTCTCGGGAGGCGTCGACTCATCGGCGGTCGTGGCCAAGATGAGACGCCTGGGCGTCGACCCCCTCATGACCTTCTCCATCGGTTTCGACGATCCCTCCTACAACGAGCTCCCCCACTCACAGAGGGTATCCGATCTCTTCCACACCCAACACCATGCGGAGACGCTCAAGGCCGACATCCTTCCCCTCCTCCCCCGGGTCCTTCCCCAGATGGACGACCCCATAGGAGACTTCTCCGTCTTCCCGACCCTCCTGGTCTCTGAGGTCGCCCGGCGTCATGTCACGGTCTCCCTCTCCGGCGATGGAGGCGACGAAATCTTCGCAGGCTACGAACACTACCTGGCCCAGAAGGCCGCCGAAACGGACCGGCGCTTCGCTGGAGGCCTTGGAGGTTCCCTCCTGAGGGGCCTCTCCTCAATGGTCACCCCCTCCTCCCAGAAGAAGGGTTGGCGGAACCGTCTCCTCCGTTACTCCCGAGGCCTCTCCCTCGATCCCGGACTCCGCCACTTCCGCTGGACGGTCTTCCTCTCTCTCGAACAGAAGCGTCGCCTCTTCACTCCGGAGGCCCTCAAGGAGATGGACCTCTCCAGGGAGATTCACCTCAGAGACCCCTTGAAACGTCACTTCCAGAAGGCCGCCTCCTTCGATTCCGTCAACGGAGAGCTCTACCTCGACGTGATGACCTACCTTCCCGACAACATCCTTGTCAAGGTCGACCGCATGAGTATGGCCGTCTCGCTGGAGGCCAGGGTTCCCCTTCTGGACCACCTCCTGGTGGAAACGGCCTTCCGAATCCCCGGCCCCCAGAAACTTCAAGGTTGGACGACCAAGGCTCTCTTCAAGAAGGCTTCGCTGAGGGATCTTCCGCCGGAGACGGTCTACCGCCGTAAGGAGGGGTTTTCCATCCCCATGAAGAGCTGGCTTCGCCGGGAGTTGGTTCCCCTTCAGGATAAATTCTTAAGCGCCGGTTCCCTGGACTCGACGGGGATCTTCGTCTTTTCTGAGGTTGAGAAATACCGCCGGGAGCACCTCTCCGGCAAATTCGACCACAGCCACATTCTCTGGGGCATTCTCCTTACCCAGATGTGGTTCCACCGTTTTATCCTTAAGGAAGCGGACCCCTTTTGAGACGCCGCCAGTTCTGTAAAGACCTCGGCCTGCTGAGCCTCCTTCCCCTCCTTTCGAACTGCCGCGCCAAGGGAGATCCTCCGGAACCTTGGCTCGATCTCTTCGACCTTTCGAAGAAGAGCCTCGGAAACGTCTGGGGCTCCCTCTCCGCCGCCTCGGGAACCCTCTACTGTGAAGTCGCCCTGGAGCTCACCCTCCTCAGGGAAGTGGTTCTCGGCCAGAAGGGTCCCCTCTCCCGGCCCCGACTCTCGATCAACAGGATCGGCTCCCTGCGAAGGCTCTCCCCCAAAGGGGAGAGGTTCGCCTCCACCCAGGAACCCTCCCGGCTCTTCGAGCTTCTTCCGCTCCTCACCTCCGCCTCCCTGCCCCGGGCACTTCCGGCCAGACCGACCAACCCTCTTCCCGCCCTTCCCGAGGGGGATGAACTCTTCTCTCCTCCCCCATCCCTCCCGATTCCTCCGGGGAGGACCCTTCCGTTCAGGGAGATCCTTCGTTATCGACTGCTTCTGACCAGCCCCGGAAACTTCACCGCCAGCAGAGAGCAGAGCAGAGAGATCCTTCCCGACCTCCTCCCCATTCCCCTTCCGGAAGGGGAACCTCTCAAGACCCTTCTCTCCCCCCTCCGGCCCACCCTCCCCTCACCCCCTCCCGGCAAGGGTTGGATTCTCTTCTCTCCAGGCCAAGGCGCCCAGGGGTGGCTCTCGCTCCTGCTCCCCTTCCTGGAAGGGGATGGAGACTCCCCCTGGCTGGCGAGGGAGGGGAGTTCCGTCCTCCCCACCCCCCTGAGCCTCCAAGAATTAGGCGGTCAGGACGACGAGGGGGTTGAATCTTCCGCCAAAGAGCTTCTGGAAGAGGGCAGGCTCGTCTCCCTTCTCCACACCCGTCTCTCCGCCCAGAGATCCCAGGGTGTCCCGGGAAACGGAAGGAGGGAGAGCTTCCTCTTTCCCCCCCTTGCCGCTCCCAGAGAGCTGAAGGCTCACGGAACCCTTGGTCTTCCCCTGCAAGAGCTCCTTAAGCAGGCTTCCAGTGGGGTTCTCGTCCATGAGGCGGCACCGGTTCCCCTCTCCGGCGACAACAAGGGGTTTCTCCTTCGAGTCTCCCGCTCCTCTGCGATCCAGGAGGGAAGAGAGACGGGGGCCCTTCCCCCCTTCCTGATCGCTGGGGAGTGGGACTCCCTCTTCAAAGGGTGCCGCTGGGGGCAGGAGACCCATCTCTCTCCGGTTCCCCTCTTCATCACCAAACAGGGGCAGCGGCTCGCGGTTTCGTTTTCGGCGCCTGCCCTCCTGGTCGATTCCTTGAGAGTTCTTCCCGGGGAGATGGCCTCTTGAACCGGCAGAACCCCTTCCTTTTCGAGGGTTTCGTCCCCTCTTCCGGAGAGGCTTTCCGGTTGACATCCCCCCATCCATCCGATAAAATAACAGGCAACATGGGGAGTACCTCTGTCCCGCAGAATTTAATGAACGAGTGGAGGATAGTGTTATGAAGAAATGGTCTCGTCCCCTTTTCACCCTGGTCCTCGCGGCTTTCCTCACATGCTTTATCGCACCCTTGATCCACGCCAGCGAAGCCAGCGACTACGTTGATTTCTACACCGCTTACAACGATTACCTCGTCGCTTTGAACGACAAGTCCAAAGGACCTGCCGACGTTCAGTCCGCCCTCTCCAAAGTCATCGAGAAAGCGGAGAAGTACCTCTCCAAGTATGAGGACAAAGTCGCCCAGAACACCAACAGCGTTCTCGGGAAGCTGATCTCCCTCTACTACGGTTCCGGCAAGAAGGATTGGGACAAAGTGATCCTCTACTCCGAGAAGCTTGTCCAGAAATCCACACTCACCGACAACGACAAGATCGGCGTCTACCTGGTTCTCTCCGATGCGTATGTCAGCTCCGCCAAGGACATGAACAAGGGAGCCGAATACGCCGAAAACGCCAAAAAGCTCACCACCAACAACAAGAGGATGCACAGCCAGGCGTGCGTCTTGGCGGCCAACGCCTACTACATCGCCAAGAAGTACGACCCCGCCCTGGAGAACTACCTGAGCTCCTTCGAAAGCATGCCTACAGTCCGGGCTTTCAAGAAGATCGAAGACATCGGGAGAATCTTTCTCCGGAACAAGGATTATTCACGCGCTCTGAAGGCCTTCCAGCCTATCTGCGAGAGCGCCAACGACGGGATCGACAAGAAGTATGTCGTTGAGTGCCTCGATGAACTCGGCGCCACCTACGCCAAGATGGGCAACGCCGAACAGGCTTTCCGCACCTACTCGAGACTCTACTCCATGCGGAAAAACTCCGAGGTCGCCTACAAACTCGGTGTGCACCACAACAAGATTTACCAGTCCACCAAAGACGAGAAGCAGTTGGAAGTGGCTCTGAAGTATTGGGCCGAAGCCGTGGTCTTGAAAAACCCCGCCTCCTACGCCCAGCAGGCCGAACAGATTCTCAAGAAGTACTGGTTTGAGCAGAAGAAAGGAAGCCAGGACGACTACAACGACCTCATGGCCGGTGCCAGGCAGAGGGTCGGAAAATAAAGCATCTTTGAGACGGCGGTGACTCCCCTTTCGGATGAAGAAGATGTGCGCCTCGCTTTGGAGACGCTCCGAAGGGAGATACGGTCTCACGAGTACCGTTATTACGTAGAGAACAGGCCGTCTATTACGGATGCCGATTTCGATCGACTCCTCAAGCGTTTAGAGGAGTTGGAGACACGGTATCCAAACCTGATTACGGAGGACTCTCCCACCCAACGGGTGGGGGGGGCCCCCGTGGAGGGTTTTCAAACCTTCCATCACAAGATTCCTCTCCTCTCCCTTCAAAACGTCTACTCCCTCCCCGAGCTCCAGGAGTTTTACAACCGTATCGCCAAGAATACCACTTCTCCGCCCCTCTTCGTGGGCGAGTTGAAAATCGACGGGTTGAGCATCTCCCTCCACTACCGGGACGGAACACTCCAGAGGGCCGTCACCAGAGGGGATGGGGAGAAGGGAGACGATGTAACATCCAATATCCGTACTATCCGTTCCCTTCCCCTTCACATACCGGAAGGGGGCTCCGTTGAGGCCAGAGGGGAGGTCTACCTTCCCCGGGACTCCTTCGAGACGATGAACCGTCTCAGGGAAGAGAGGGGCGAGGAGCCTTTCGCCAACCCCCGCAACGGGGCGGCCGGAACGGTGCACCTCTTGGACCCTCGGGAGGTCTCAAACCGCCACCTGGAGATCTTTCTCTACTCCCTCTTCTTCGACGGCGCCGAGCCCCGTCCCTCCCATCGGGAAAACCTCTCCCTCTTGAGGGAGTTGGGCTTCCGCACGAACCCTCTCAGCCGCTCCCTCTCCTCCTTCCAGGAGATGACGGAGTTTATCGAAGAGGCCGGCAGGCTCAGGGACTCCCTAGACTACGATGTCGACGGGATCGTCTTTAAAGTCGACGATATCGCCGCTCAAAAAGCCCTCTCCTCCACATCGAAGTTTCCCAGGTGGGCGGTGGCCTTCAAGTTCCCCCCGGAAGAGGGAATCAGCAGAATCCTCTCCATACAGCTCCAGGTCGGCCGAACCGGTGCGGTCACTCCAGTGGCGAACCTCGAACCCCTCCGTCTTGCCGGAAGCACAGTCTCCCGGGCGACTCTCCATAACGCCGAGGAGATCCGAAGAAAGGATATCCGGGTCGGCGACTGGGTCTGGGTCGTCAAGAGCGGCGACGTCATCCCCAAGGTGACCGCGGTCGTGAAAGAGAGACGGGAGGGGAACGAGACCCCTTTCACCATGCCCGACCTTTGCCCTATCTGCGCTTCCCCCCTGGAAAAGCCTGAGGGAGAGGTCGTTTGGAGGTGTCCCAACCTCTCCTGCCCCGCCCGCCTGAGGGAGTCGCTCCTTCACTTCGTCTCCCGGGACGCCATGAACATCGACGGCTTCGGGGAGGCCCTGGTCGACCAGCTTCTGGAGAAAGGGATGGTCAAGGACCCGGCCGATCTCTACACCCTCAGGCTCGACGAGCTGGAAACCTTGGAGAGAATGGGGAGGAAGAGCGGCGCCAAGATCCTCAACGCCTTGCAAGAGAGCAAGAAGAACCCTCTGGCCCGGTTGATCAACGGCCTGGGCATCCGCCTGGTCGGAGAGGTTACCGCTCGGGACCTGGCCATGCGTTTTCCAACGCTGGAGGCCCTCTCTTCGGCCACTCAGGAGGAGCTCCTCACGGTGCCGGAAGTGGGGGAGAAGGTGGCCCAGAGCCTTAGATCCTTCTTCTCAGACCCTTCCAACCTGACCCTTCTGGAGAAACTCGCCGAAGTGGGAGTCTCTCCCTCCCCCCCTGAACCCTCTCAACAGCTCTCTCTCCCCTGGAAGGGAATGAAGTTCGTCTTCACCGGAGAACTCCCCTCCTTGGAACGCCGTGAGGCCGAAGCCATGGTCCGCTCCCTGGGCGGAGAGGCAACCGGATCTGTCAGCGGGAAGACCTCCTTCGTCGTCGCCGGAGAGGCGGCGGGCTCCAAGTTAGCGAAAGCCCTCTCCCTCAAGGTCCCCGTTCTCTCTCAAGAGGAGTTTCTTCGGCTCTTTCAGGAAGCCGGCGGCTCCTGGGAGCAGGGGTAAGCGCATCTGACCCACCCTCCGGGAAGCTCCTTCCTGAGGGGAGCCTCAAGACAACGCTCCTTTTGAAGGCACCGTTCTCTCCAGAAACACCCCTCCCTGGAGGGTTCCCCCTCACCGCTCCCCCCCTTGAGCCACTCCCGACTCCAGGGATGAAAAGCCCCCTGGAAGAGAGCCCGGTTCTCCTCCAAGAGCTCCCCCTTTCTCATGACCCTGTGAGGCCCTGAAAGGGAAGAGGCCTCTCTCCACTTATGGGTGATCATGAGGAAGGAGAACCTCCGGATCTTCTGCTCCCGAAGAAGAAGTTTGAGCATCAGTGAAGACCTTTCCTCGTCCTGGGAGGAGGTCGGTTCGTCCAGGACCAGAAGCTGAGCGGGCGTTGAGAGAGTCCTCACCAGGGCGACCCTCTGGAGCATCCCCGAGGAGAGTTCGAAGGGGTACCTGGAGAGGGTGCGGTCGGGAAGGTCGAGAAGGCGCAGGGCTTGCAGGGTTTTTTGTCGATCGAAGGCCACTCCCAGAGCCGCCGTGAACTCCCTCAGGTGTCTCTCCACCGTCTGACAGGGGTCGAAGCACTCCTCCGGCGTCTGGGGAAGGTAGGAGATCTGGCGCCCCCGGAGGGGAAGAGGGCCCTGGGGAAGAGGGAGCTTTTCTCCTCTCCAGAGAAGTGTCCCTTCCACTTGGAAGCCCGAAGGGATAAAGCCGAGGATCAGGTCGGCCAGAAGGCTCTTTCCCGCGCCCGAGGGACCCACCAAGCTCCCCCCTTCACAGGCCAGAACCTTGAGCCAAAGGTCCCGCAGAAGGGGCCCTCCCTCCTTGCGGAGGTGAAGGCCCCTTATCTCCAGAAGCGGCGGATCAGAGAGCGGGAATACGGAAGGGGGAGAGTCCTGCGAAGAGCGAGACATCCCCGAGCTCCTCTTCGATTCTCAGGAGCTGGTTGTATTTGGAAATACGTTCCGATCGGCTGATAGAACCGGTTTTGATCATCCCGGTGCCCATGGCCACGGTCAAATCGGCGATGAAGCTGTCCTCGGTCTCCCCGGAACGGTGGGAGACGACGGAAGAATAACCCTGGTTACGGGCATACTCGATCACGTCGATGGTCTCTGTCAAAGTTCCGATCTGGTTGAGCTTGATGAGGATGGAGTTGGCGACTCCCTTCTCAACGCCTTGACGGATTCTGTCGAGGTTTGTCACGAAAAGATCGTCCCCTACCAGCTGAACTCTGTCGCCCAGGGCCGTGGTCAGAGTGCTCCAACCCTCCCAGTCATCCTCGGCCAAACCGTCTTCGATGCTGATGATGGGGTATTTGGTCAAGAGGTTCTCGTAGTAACGGACCAATTTTTCCGAATCGAAGGTCTCCTTGGTCGACCACTTAAACTGGTATTTACCATCTTCGTAAAAAGAGGAAGCGGCGACGTCGAGAGCGAGGAAGGCGTCCTCGCCGGGAATGTAGCCGGCCTTCTCTATGGCTTGGGTGATCAGCTCCAGGGCCTCTTCGTTGTTCTTCAGGTCCGGCGCGAATCCTCCCTCATCCCCGACTCCCGTGCTGTAGCCTTTTTCCTTGAGAATCTTCTTCAAGACGTGGAAGACCTCGGATCCCATCCGAAGGCCTTCGGCGAAGAGTTCTCCCTTCACGGGAACGAGCATGTATTCTTGAAAATCGAGGCTGTTGTCGGCGTGGGCGCCTCCGTTGACGATGTTCATCAACGGTGTGGGGAGGATATGGGCGTTCACTCCCCCCAGGTAACGGTACAGGGGAAGGTTCAGAACAGTAGAGGCCGCTCTGGCACAGGCCATGGAGACGCCGAGGATAGCGTTGGCTCCGAGACGGTTCTTGTTCTCCGTCCCATCCAACTCCAGCATCAGGCTGTCGATCTCTCTCTGGTTGAAGACCGTCTCCCCCTGAAGCTCAGGGGCGATGATGGTGTTGACGTTCTCAACGGCTTTCAGCACTCCCTTCCCGAGGAAACGGCTCTTGTCGCAGTCCCTCAGCTCCAGGGCCTCATGGATTCCCGTGGAGGCTCCCGAGGGAACCGCGGCCCGACCAACATTTCCGTCCTCCAGTGTCACCTCCACTTCCACAGTGGGGTTGCCGCGGGAATCGAGAATCTCTCTCGCAAAAATATCAATGATCTCCATGGTTTCTCCTTAATCAAGAGTGAAGAGAGTTCAGCCTTCCAGCCCGTCGCTCTCCCGTTTGAAATTCTTCTTCACGTGGACGAGCTTCTCTTCCAGTTTCTTGATCTCCTCTTTCATATCCTCCATCTTATCGCCGATGATCTCCCGGGCTTCCTTCCCGGTGACAGGAGCGAAGAGAAGGGCGACTCCGGCCCCGATAAGGGCACCGGTAAGGAAAGAGACACCAACGGTTACGGCACAGTTACCCCTTTTTTCCGACATAGTTTCCTCCTTTTATCTTTTGTCTCTTTATGAAGACTCCGATTTTTTCTTTTTCCTCTTGGCGATGAAGTTCCAGCCGATCTTCAGGGCGGGAATCATACTCAGGACACTGAGAGAGGGAGAAAGCAAACGGTTCTGCAGGGATTTCAGGGTCTGCAGGGTCGTTCCGATAGCCGAATAGGTGTGAACGATGATTCTGTCGACTCCATCCAATTCGGCGTTGACCCTCTCCACTGTTCCGTCAAGTTTTCTCAGCGTCTCCCTGGCGGAACGTATGGTTTCCTCCAATTCCTTAGAGGCTCGTGTCAAAGAGCGAATCAAAGGGAACAAGGAGCCTACGAGGAAGAGGAAGCCCAGCGCGCAAACCAGTAAGGTGATCTCCGAGAGTGATATTCTCATAGATTTTGAGTTTATTCTTTTTCCCAGGGAATGTCAATAAAGCTTTCCCTCCAACAGAGAGGCCCTCCCTCCACTCCCAGGGATCAGGGTCTTTCGCCTTCGTCGGCCGATCCCTCCGCGAGCGAGGCGAGGAGCCTCAACCACCCCCGAAAGAAGGCGACACCCGCCTGCCCCCAAGTGTTCAGCGGATGGTCCGGGTCATAGCCGACGGGTCCGCAGACGTCGGCCAATCCCTTGGCCTTGTCCCGGAAGTACTCCAAGGCTAGGCGTTCGGTCGGGTATTCTGGATGACCGATGTGTCCGACGAAGCGGAAGTCCGGTGTACGGAAGAGGGTGGTCCCGGTCTCCTTCGACCAGGCCAGGGCCTTGAAGGTCCCCTCTCTCTCGGCTCGCTCCACGTCGGCTTGACGAAAGCCGGCGTAACGGCTCTGGGGACAGGGAAAGAGTTCGCCGACGCCCTCCATCAACGGGTCCCGGGGATCGAGGTTCCTCGTCTGAAAGACGCCGAAGAGTTTTCGCGGGTAGATTTCCTTTTCCACCCTCAGGCGCTTGGCCAGGGCAAGGCCTCCCCAGCAGAGTCCGAGGACCGAGGGGATCTCCCCTCCCGCCAGGTCGAGGATCGAGGAGAGTTCGGGCCAATAGTTCACCTCTTCGTAGGGGATCTTCTCCACCGGAGCCCCCGAAAGGATCAGGCCGTGCAGGGGACCGTGCCTCTGAGCCTCTGAGAAGACGCAGTAGTGTCTCTTCAGGTGGAGAGGGTCCGAACTCCTGTAGGCATGCGTCGAGAGTCTGATCCAGAGAGGCTGAACCTTGAACCCTGTCATCCCCAGAGTCTCCAGAAGGGGCTTCTCGTACCCTTCGGCCTTGGGCATGATGTTGATGACGCCGATTCGCAGGTTCAAAGGCCCTCTTGGGGAGTCAGCAGGACCATCCGCCGGTGCCCTTCGTGGAGAACCTCGTGGCGGACGCTCCCCCCGCAGAAGCGGACTACAAGCTCCTCGATCTCCCGGCACGCCGCTTCCACCTCCTCTTGAACCGAGGGAGGGAGCGCGTCGACGTTGAACTCTACGGCGGTTGTGTCGGGGAGAGTCAGCGTACGCCGCCCCTGTCTCCAGCAAAAGCGCCTCGTCAGGACCAGGTTCCCCTCCAGGAAGACCGGTTCCCCCGGCTCCGGGTGCTCGACGCTCTCCGAATCGAAGGGGAGAAAGGTCTCGGTGCCTTGGGCCTCTCTCATCTCCAGATTCCCCTCCAGCCTGTCGACGGCATGGCACCCCACTGGGAAGAGGCGCCTCAGGGAGACGATGTTGCCGATGTCCACGAGAGGGTTGACAGAGGGAAGAGCCTGGCCCCTCAAGACCCTTCGGAGCATCCCCTCTGCGGAGGGGCGAAAATCCCCCGGCTTCATCCCCATCCCCCGAAAAGCCTCCCGCCAAGAGAGGATTCTCGGATCCTCTTTCAGGGTCTCCCCCGTCAAGGTCCGACGCAACGTTTCCTCTGTCTCCCGCAAGAGGGCAGTCACATCGGAAAGGGGGGAGTTCTTCACGCCCCGGGCGACCACGACGCCCCGGACGAAACCCGGGAACCTTCGCAAGAGGGAGCCGTCTAGAGAGTAGGTCAGATCCATGGAAGCCTCATCGAACTACTCTAAGGTCCCGGGAGAGGAAAGTCAAGATCCCCTTCGGGATCACCTCCCGAAGAGTCTTCTCTGCTCGATGTTCACACTCCCCTTCACCCTGTAGCTACCGGCGGGAACCCCGGCAAGGGTCTCGGCAAGAAGCCTCACCCTCCAGCGTCTCCCGTTGGCGGCCAGGGCACTCCGGTCGAGGTTTCTAATAACCCTCTGCCCCTGAACCCCGTGAAACTCGAGGGGGTAACAGGGGGCTCCCGGGCTGGGCCTCATCTGGGACAAGGGGCATCCGCTCAGCCCCGGATCGGGCTCCCAGGAAAAGCGCAGAGGCAAGCCGCCGGGCATGGAGGCCACCTGAAGGGTGATGGTGATCTCCGTGGGGAAGGGAACGTCGATGAAGTCGAACCCATAGACCTCAAGGTAGACGCCGGGACCGTAACCGGCCATCCCGGGATAGGAGTAGGAGATATCGACGTTTTGAACGATCGTTCCGGCCCTGGCTGGTCTGGGGGGCCTGCCCATAGGCCACTGATCTCCTCCACCGACAAGAAGGGGAAGGAGCGCCAGAAGAACACCCATAGAAGCCCTTCTCCAAGAATTTTTTCCCATCTTCCCTCCCTTAAACGCCTCTCGAAGTGTCGAGACCACCGGTGAACCCCAATAAAGAGGGGCATGGGGTTCGGGAAAATTTTACTGCCCCCCTCTCCCCCTGTCAACGGAGGAGGACGATTCTCGGGGATGTGTCCGAAGGGACCATCGGCCCCTGGAGGAGACCTTCTGGGGAGTTGGAAGGAGCCATCCCTCGGGAGAGGAGAGAAAAAAAAAGGGCCCGATCCGGGTGGATCGGGCCCTTCCGTTTTCGGCTCAAACCTTTATCAGCCTAAGACCTCTTTGATCTTGCCCAAAGCCAAATCGATCTCCTCTTTGGTGATGACCAGAGGGGGGGCGAAACGGATGATCCAGTTGTGGGTCTCCTTGCAGAGGAGTCCCTTCTCCTTCAGGGCGGTGGTGTAGATCCTCGCCTTACCGGCGGTTTCGTTGAGCACCACACCGATGAGAAGTCCCTTTCCGCGGACCAGCTTGATCTTCGGGGAGTTGATCTTCCGGATCCCCTCCATGAAGTAGGCTCCCAGTTCGGCCGCCTTGTCGGCCAACTTCTCCTCCATCAGGACGTCGATGGCGGCGAGGGCCACCGCGCATCCCAGGGGGTTCCCGCCGAAGGTGGAACCATGGGTCCCGGGTTGGAAGACACCGAGAATCTTCTTATCCGCGGCGACGGCGGAGACAGGAAAGACTCCTCCACCCAAGGCCTTCCCCATGATGATGATGTCGGGGTCGATCCCTTCGTGCTGGAAAGCGAAAGTCTTTCCGGTACGGCAGAAGCCCGTCTGAATCTCATCGACCGCCAACAGGACGTTGTTCTTCTTGGCGATTCTCTCCAAACCCTTCAGGAATCCCTCTTTGGGAACCACCACACCCGCCTCTCCCTGAATGGGCTCGACGAGAATTCCCACGGTGTTCTTGTTGACCGCTCTCTCCACGGCCTCCACATCGTCGTAGGGCACGACGACGAAGCCCGGGGTGAAGGGTCCGTAGTTCTCCTGGGCATCCGGATCCACAGAGAAGGAGATGATCGTCGTGGTCCTCCCGTGGAAGTTTTCGCTGAAGACGATGATCTCCGCCTTATCCTTTTCGACGCCCTTGGCCAGGTAACCCCACTTGCGCATGGTCTTGATGGCGGTCTCCACGGCCTCGGCCCCTGTGTTCATGGGGAGGATCATCTCCTTGCCGGTGACCTCGGAGAGTCTCTTGGCGAAGACGGGCCAGCGGTCGTTGAAGAAGGCGCGGGAGGTCAGGGTGAGCAGGTCGGCCTGATCCTTGAGGGCCTTTATGATCTTAGGGTGGCGGTGGCCCTGGTTGACGGCTGAGTAGGCCGAAAGCATATCGATGTAACGACGGCCTTCGGGATCCTCGACCCAGATACCCTCGGCCTTGGAGATCACGACCTCCAGGGGGTGGTAGTTGTGGGCGCCGTAGCGGTGTTCCATTTCCATCAGTTCTTGGGACGTGTAGCGAGACATCGTATCACCTCGTTTGTTGGTTTGTCGACCGCCTCCAGGTCTCCGAGGCCGGATCGGGGCTCCGGCTCCCTTTCGGCCGGACCGGCCCCTCCGTTCGGAACGAAGGTGGTTC